>CAZPRT010000001.1:0-49809 GCA_964589205.1 uncultured Bordetella sp.
TCGTAGCCCTTGCCGTCGGAGGGCTCCACCACATCGCAAGTGATGTTGAGGGTAGATTCCTCACGGAATGGGTCGAGCAAGGCCGTGCCGGCATCGGGCATGAGGAGCATGTCGGAGGCCTCAATGCCCTTCCAGCCCGCAATCGATGATCCGTCAAAGGCGTGGCCAGACTCGAACTTGTCCTCGCCAACCGTGTGCGCGGGAACCGACACGTGCTGCTCTTTGCCACGGGTATCCGTGAAACGGAAATCAACGAATTTCACATCGTTGTCTTTGATCATCTTCAAGACATCTGCGGGACTGGCCATGAATGCGCTCTCCAGGGTGGGGGTGAATGAAAAAACGAATTCCTTTTTGCAGGTTCCGTGCCAAACACTACAAACTCCAAAAGGCCCGACTCCACAAGGCTTGCCGGGCCTGGCAAGAGGGTCTGGGAAACCGATTGGTTCGGAATTGCACCATTGTAATGCAGATACCGCACCAATATTGTGCTTATTGCATTATTTTGGTGCGTCAGGCAAAAACCTCGCTTGAAGGTCATTGAGGAAGTTCAGCCCGTGCGGCGTTGGAGCGAATCGACCCGGTTGGCGGGACATCAGCCCGTCCGTCTGCGCCTGCCCCACCCGTGCGAGCAACCCCTCGACGGGTTGACCCGTTCTGGAAGGATAATGCGCCGCCGGCACGCCCTCGACCAGCCGCAGGGCGTTGAGCATGAACTCAAACGGCAGCGACGCCGCAGGCACCGCGTCCGAGCGCCGATGCGTGCCATTCACCACCTTGGCCATGAAATCCTCGGGGCGTCGCACCACGGTCTGTCGAACAACCCCCGCGCCAGCCTGGGTGAGTTTGCTGTGCGCGCCGGCCCCGATGCCCAGGTAATCACCAAACTCCCAGTAGTTCAAGTTGTGCTGGGCCTCGTGGCCTCGGCGTGCATGGGCAGAGACCTCATAGCGCGCATAGCCGGCCGCCGCCAAGAGCGACTCGCCCTCGGTCTGCATCTCCCAGATGAGGTCTTCCGGCGGCAAGGACGGGGGCTTCACAGCAAACAGCGTATTGGGCTCCAAGGTGAGCTGATACCGAGACAAGTGACCGGGATCGAGGGCCAGCGCCACTCGAAGATCCGCCTCGGCCACGGCCGCGTCTTGGCCTGGCAGGCCATCCGCCAGGTCGAGGGTGCCGCGCTCAAACACGGCAACGGCCGCCTCGGCAGCCTGCCGAGCAGCGGCCCCGTCGTGAACACGGCCAATGGCCTTGAGGCTCTCGTCGTGGAAGGATTGAACCCCGAGCGACAGCCTGGTCACACCGGCCTGTCGAAGGGCCTCGAACTGGCCTCTCTGGGCGGCACCAGGATTGGCCTCCATGGTGATCTCAGCTCCCGGCAGCAGGCGAACCCGGGCACGGATGGTCTCGAGTAGGCTTGCAATGGCGTCTGGCGAGAACAGGTTCGGGGTGCCGCCCCCGATGAACACGGTGACCACAGATCGCCCCCAGATGGAGGGAAGCGCCTGCTCGAGGTCACTGGTGAGTGCCGCAAGGTAGTCCGCCTCTGGCACTCCATCGGCCCTCTCGTGGGAATTGAAATCGCAGTAAGGGCACTTCTTAAGACACCACGGCAGGTGCACATAGATGGACAGCGGGATGGGCCCAAAGGTCATGCTGTGAAGGGCCCCTTGGCCTCGTCGAGCATGCCCATGAGCTGGTCCAGAGCCCGCCCACGATGGCTCACGCGCAGCTTCTCCTCCAGCGAGAGCGACGCGGCTGACCGACCCAGCTCGGGATCATAAAAAATCGGGTCATAGCCAAATCCCTGCGTTCCGGTGGCAGACTGCAAGATCTGTCCGGGCCATTGCCCCATCGCCACCAATGGCCACGGGTCATCTGCCGAACGGAGCACGACCAGCACGCAGACGAATCGCGCCGCTCGAGCAACTCCCTCAAGGCCCTGCATTCGGTGCAGCAGCCAACGCCAGTTGGCCTCGTCGGTGGGCAGCCCAGAGAGCGCCTCTGCGGCGGCTCGTGCATCGGTGCGAGCGCCATCGGAGGCGAAAAAACGTGCGGACTGAACCCCAGGTGCACCCCCAAGCGCAGGCACAACCAGACCGGAGTCGTCAGCCAGACTCGGGCGGCCCGTTTGGGCGGCCGCGTGCCGCGCCTTGCGCAGCGCATTCTCCACGAAGGTGCCGTGCGGCTCATCGATGGCTGAGACGCCCAGACTGGCCTGCGACACCAACGCGATGCCATGGCCCAAGAAGGCCTGCTCGAACTCCTTGGCCTTGCCCAGGTTGCCGGAGGCCAACACCCACGTGCATGAACTCACTGGCCGAGATGCCCCTCGCGCTGCCCTGGGTGCTGCGCCATCTCCCGCTGTAGGCCATGCAGGCGGGAAATGCCAGCGGCGGCGAGGCCCAGCAAGGCATCGAGCTGATTGCGGTCAAAGGGTGCGCCCTCTGCCGTGCCCTGCACCTCCACAAATCCGCCCTCACTGGTCATGGCCACGTTCATGTCCGTGTCACAGTTGGAGTCCTCTGCGTAGTCGAGGTCCAGGACGGACACACCCTGATAGACACCAACCGAGACGGCAGCCACCTGCGCATGCAAGGCCATGCGCAGTCGAGTGGCCTCATCCTCGGAGCCTGACTGACGAGCGAGCGCCTCAATGGCATCGAAGGCCGCCAGCCAGGCGCCCGTGATGCTCGCCGTGCGAGTGCCGCCATCAGCCTGCAGCACATCGCAGTCCAGGGTGATCGTGCGCTCACCCAGGGCTTCCAGATTGCAGACCGATCGGAGGGCCCTTCCGATGAGCCGCTGAATCTCAAGCGTTCGCCCACCCTGCTTACCCCTGGCCGCCTCTCGATCGCTCCGAGTGTGTGTGGCCCGCGGCAGCATGCCGTACTCCGCGGTGACCCATCCGCGGCCCTGCCCCTTCATAAAGCCCGGCACCTTCTGTTCCACAGAGGCTGTGCACAGCACATGGGTGTCTCCGAAGCAGACGAGAACCGAGCCCTCTGCATGCTTGGTGTAGCCGCGTTCCAGTCGCACAGGTCTCAGGGCATCGAAGGGTCTGGCACTCGGTCTCATGACGATTTCCTCTTGAAATAGAGCCCTTACAATACCGAAGCTATGACCATCTACAGCATGACGGGCTTTGGTGTGGCCTGCGCGCCCACCCCATCTGGCCTGGCCAGCGTCGAGCTTCGCTCGGTGAACAACCGTTTCTTTGAATTTTCTGCACGCCTGCCCGAGGAGTGCAAGGCGATGGAGCAGTCCCTTCGTGAGGCGGTGGCGAGCCGATTGCCTCGCGGCAAACTTGAACTTCGAATCCAGCTCAGCCGCACCGACTCGGGGGTGGCCCCGGCCCAGGTGCAGCAAGACAGGCTCAAGGCCCTGCTGGAGACCAGCCAGGCGGTGCGCCAGGTGGCTGGTGATGCCGTGTCGCCGTGGTCAATGCACGACCTGCTCCGCTGGCCCGGCATCCTCACCGAACAGACGGAGCCCCCAGAGGCACTGGAGGCCCGCGTTCATGCGCTCACCCAGCAGGCCATCGATGCCCTGGAGGCTGCGCGCGCGAGCGAAGGCAGCAAGCTCGCCAGCGTCATCAGAGGCCGACTGCAGGACATCGAGCAATTGGTGGCACAGGCCAAGCCCTTGCTGCCCGAGGCGCTTGCGCAGGTCAGCGAAAAAATTCGGGCCCGCCTCTTGGAGGCCTTTTCTGGCGTCTCACCCGCGGAGCTGGAGACCGTGGTGTTCGAGCGTGTTCGACAGGAGTCACATGCCGCCGCCATCCGATCAGACATCGCAGAGGAACTCGATCGCCTGCAGGCGCACCTTCAGGAAATGTCTCGCATTCTGCAAAACCCGGCGGCCCAGCCCGTGGGCAAAAGACTCGACTTTCTCACCCAAGAGCTTCATCGTGAGGCCAACACGCTGGGCTCGAAATCACCCAGCCTGGCCCTGACTCAGTTGGCCATGGAGATGAAGCTCGCGGTCGAGCAGATTCGAGAGCAGGTTCAGAACATTCAATGATCACGGCCCTGCCCAGCAAGACTCGCGGCCACCTTTTGATTGTTTCGGCGCCCTCCGGCGCGGGAAAGACCAGCCTGGTGAAGGCCCTGCTCGACGAGCCAGACCTCAACCTGCGCCTGTCGGTCTCCACCACCACCCGTGCACCCCGACCGGGTGAGTCCAACGGACGCGAATATCACTTCACCAACCCCGAAGACTTCCTGAAACGCCAACAGGCAGGCGAGTTCTTAGAATGGGCCCAGGTGCATGGCAACCACTACGGCACCTCGGCCAGAACGGTCGCCGAAGCCATGGCGCAGGGCCATCGCGTGATACTGGAAATTGACTGGCAGGGTGCCCGGCAGGTGAGAGAGCTCTTCCCGGCCGACCAGCGGACCAGCATTTTCATTCTTCCCCCATCGATCGATGAACTGCGCCGCCGGCTAGAGGCCCGAGGCCAGGACCTCCCCGAGGTCATTGCGGCACGCCTTGCCGCGGCAGAGGAGGAGTGCTCCCATGCGGAAGAGTTCGACCATGTTATTATGAATCAACACTTTAGCGAGACTCTGGCCGCCCTGCGCCGAATCATTTCGGCGACGGTCTGCTAGGCCGCACACCACCAGAAAGCGACCCCATGGCCCGTATCACCGTTGAAGATTGTCTGGACAAAATCCCCAACCGCTTTGAACTCGCCCTGGCTGCGGCCTACCGTGCCCGCCAGCTGGCCCAGGGCTCCACGCCCAAGGTCGACTCCCGCGACAAGCCCACCGTGACCGCACTGCGTGAGGTGGCTGCTGGCGCCGTGGGCCGGGAAATGCTCCGCAAGGTGCCCATCTAAGCCAAGGTCATGTCGTGAGCTCCGCACCAGCCGTCGTCTCCGTCGGTCAGTTGCTGGAGTCCGCCTGTTACCTCGAGCCGGCCGATGCCGCTCGACTCACAGAGGCCTTTCGTTTCGCGGATGAGGCCCACCTTGGGCAGAGTCGCCAGTCTGGCGAGCCCTACATCACACACCCCCTTGCCGTTGCAGAGGTCTGCTGCAGTTGGAGGCTCGATGCCGAGGCCCTCATGGCCGCCCTTCTGCACGACACCGTGGAAGACTGCGGCGTCAGTCTTCAGGAGGTTGCAGAGCGGTTTGGCCCCGTGGTCGCCTCTCTGGTGGCCGGTCTTACCAAGCTCGATCGCATCCAGTTTCAGAATCGAGAAGAGGCCCAGGCCGAGAACTTTCGCAAGATGTTCATGGCCATGGCCGACGACGTCCGCGTCATTCTGATCAAGCTCGCCGACCGTCTTCACAACATGCGCACCATGGATGCCGTCTCTGCTCCGAAGCGCGCACGCGTCTCTCGCGAAACCTTGGAACTCTTCGCGCCCATCGCCCACCGTCTGGGGCTCAACGAGGTCTTTCGGGAGTTCGAGGACTTGTGCTTCGCAGGCCTTCATCCGAGCCGCCACCGGGTCCTTCAGCGCGCCCTGCTGGCGGCGCGCGGCAATCGAAAGGAGGTGGTCACCCGACTGGAGAATGCGGTTCGAGAGCACCTTCCAAGGTTTGGGGTCGAGGCCGATGTCACTGGCCGAGAAAAGAGCCTCTACTCCATCTACCTCAAGATGCGTGAGAAGCGACTCAGCTTTGCCGAGGTGCTCGACATCTACGGCTTCCGAATCCTGGTGAACACCCCTTCGGACTGCTACCTGGCCCTCGGCGCACTCCATGCCCTCTACCGACCATCCCCCGGTCGTTTCAAGGACTACATCGCACTGCCAAAGTCGAATGGCTATCAATCCCTGCATACCGTGGTCATTGGGCCATACGGGACGCCCATTGAATTCCAGATCCGCACCCATGAAATGCATCGCGTGGCGGAGGCCGGTGTGGCGGCCCACTGGCTCTACAAGGAGCACGCCTCGAATGTCACACCACTGCAGCAGAAGGCCCATGAGTGGATGCAATCGCTGCTGCAGAGCCGCTCGGGTGATGCCGGCAATCTGATCGACCATGTCAAGATTGACCTCTTCCCAGATGTCATCTACGTCTTCACGCCCAACGGGGACATCCGAGAGCTCCCCCGGGGCTCCACACCTGTGGACTACGCTTACATGGTTCACACAGACGTTGGCAATCGCTGCATCGGCGCCTGGGTGAACAATCTCAGCAAGCCGCTGGACACCGAGCTGCGAAACGGAGATGTTGTGCGCATCGACACGGGCGAAGAGGCTGCCCCGCATCCAGGTTGGCTCAGCTTTGTAAAGACTGCCAAGGCCCGGGCAGAGATTCGACACAACCTCAAGAACACCACGCGCGAGCGCTCCATTGCCTTTGGCCGGCGCATGCTCGAGGACGCCCTCTCGGCCTTGGGTGTGCAGGACCTCAACGAACCATCACTGCAATGGGCACAGCTCATCAACGAGGCGGCGGCAAAGGATGAGGAGGGCATACTCGAATCCATTGGGCTCGGCCACCTGTTGGCCAATGTTGCCGCCCGCCGACTGATGCCGGTGGAGCTCTCTCCCACACGTCGTCAGCTCTCGCCGTTTGCCGAGCGCGCCCTTGCCTTGGCCATTGAGCACCTGACCCAGCCCGAGCTTGGCATCACCCTCAACGGATCGGAGGGCACCGCGGTGCAATACGCGAGCTGCTGTTATCCCATCGCTGGCGACAATGCCTGGGGACACATGCGTGGTGGCGCTGGCCTGCTGGTGCATCGGGCCAGCTGCCCGACGGCCAGGCGCCAACGGAACAAAGACCGTGCCCGCTGGGCCGATGTCATCTGGGGAGACCCTCTTTTTCGAGAGTTCGAGACCCGGCTCGATGTCGATGTCAACAACAGCCCCGGCGCCTTGGCCAAGGTGGCCTCGGCCATCTCCGCCCGACAGGCCAACATCATCGACCTCTCCATTGAGCCCAGGGCCGGTGGCCTGGCCACACTGCATGTGGCCATCGAGGTGAAGAATCGCATTCATCTCGCAGACGTGCTGAGGTCTGTGCGCCGGAGTGCAGCGGTGACCAAGGCCACTCGGCGCACCCGCGACAGCCACTGATCAGCCGCCGGCGATCATCATCCGATCAATCCAGATCGAGCCCGTCGTGCGAGTACCGCGGGTGATGGTGTCGGCGCCAATCGCTTGGATGCCGGCATACATGGTCTTGAGGTTTCCGGCGATGGTGATCTCTTCCACGGGATGCTGAATCTCACCGTTCTCGATCCAGTAGCCGAAGGCCCCGCGTGAATAGTCTCCGGTCAGCCCATTCACCCCCTGGCCCATGACCTCCGTGACCAGAAGCCCGCGGCCCATGTCTCGAATCATCTCGCCAAGGCCACGGCCTGGGGAAGTCTCACTGCTCTGAAGCACCAGGTTGTGAGCACCTCCCGCATTGCCTGTGGTCTTCATGCCAAGTTTCCGGGCGGAGTATGTGGACAGGAAATAACCCGCAACCCTGCCCTGCTCGATGACGGTTCTGGGCTGGACGCGAACCCCTTCATCATCAAATGGGGTGCTGCCATCCCCGCCAGGCACGAACGGGTCTTCCGTCATGCTGATGTGTGACGGAAAGAGGGGCTGGCCGAGGCTGTCGACGAGAAAACTTGCCTTGCGATAGAGCGAGCTTCCCGACAAGGCGTTGACCAGAGAGCCCATCAGGCCCACAGCCAAGGGAGCCTCGAAGATCACCGGATGTTCCCCGGTGGACACCTGCCGGGCCCCCAGGCGCGAGAGCGCGCGGCGGGCCGCATACAGGCCCACGGCCTCGGGGTCTGCCAATTGCGCAGCGTTCCGACTGGTCGTGTACCAGTCATCCCGCTGCATCTGTTCCCCGCGTTGGGCAATCGGGGCGACCGAGAGCCAATGACGGCTGTAGGGGTAGCCCCCCGAAAAGCCACGGCTATTGGCCGCATGAAACTGACCATGGGAGGCGGAGACCGACGCCCCCTCGCTGTTGGCAATGAGGGGGCTGGCGGCTCGGGCCGCTGACTCTGCCTTTAGGGCCAGCGCCGTGGCGGCCTGCGCATCAATCGACCACGGATAAAAGAGGTCGAGGGACGCATGGTCGCGGGCGATCTCATCTGCATCCGGCAGACCCGAGAACGGATCCTCTGCGGTGTGCCGAGCAATCTCGAAGGCACGACGAACCGTGTCTCGCAAGGCTGCCTCGGAAAGGTCTGAGGTGGTGGCGTGGCCCCGACGATGCCCTTGATAGACGGTGATGCCCGCCGACTTGTCACGGGTCCGCTCGATGGTCTCGAGCTGCCCCATCCGAACGGTCACCGTGAGCCCCGACTGCTCAGATACTTCTGCCGCGGCATCGGATGCACCGAGGTCGTGGGCCATGTCGATGAGCCGATGGCTCATGTCACGGAGTTGGGAGGGGGTGTAAAAAAAGGGGTCGAAAGACGGTGTGCTCATGCGTCAGAATAGTGCCATGAACCACGACAATCTTCGCACCGCACGCATTGGCCTTGTTTCGATCAGCGACCGCGCGAGCCAAGGGGTCTACCCGGACGAGGGCCTTCCAAGCCTCAAGGACTGGCTCGGACGCGCCCTGATAAGCCCATGGCTTGCCGTTGAACGCCTGATCCCTGACGACCGCTTCCTGATCTCACAAACCCTTGTCGACCTCGTGGACAAAGAGGCCTGCGACCTCGTGCTCACCACTGGCGGCACCGGGCCTGCTTTGCGCGATGTCACACCCGAGGCCACCCTGGCCGTGGGCGACAAGGAACTTCCTGGATTTGGCGAACAGATGCGTCAAATCTCTCTGCAATTCGTACCCACCGCCATCTTGTCCAGACAGGTCGCCGTGGTGCGAGGCACGGCCATGATCATCAACCTTCCGGGGCGCCCAAGATCCATTCAGGAGACCCTGGAGGGCTTGCGCAACGATGACGGGAGCGTGCGGGTGCCGGGCATCTTTGCGGCCGTGCCCTACGGACTGGAGCTCATTGGCGGCCCAAGCCTTCACGTAGATGAGGCGGTCTGCAAGGCCTTTCGTCCCAAGAAGTAGCACTCAAGCCGCGAGACGCCCTCCCTGAGCGTGGCCAGTGGCTTTGGAAAAGACACCCGTAGCATTCGCTCGGGGGACTGCTCGGTGAAGTCTCGGCCAGGCGCCATCAGCACACCAATGTCATCGCAGAGTGCACCACAGAGCGTGTGGCTGTCGGCCGCAAGCGAGGACACATCGAAATAGCCGTAGAAGGCACCATCTGGGCGAACTGGCAGCCGAAAGCCAATGGCCTCAAGGGCCGGCAGCACATACTCGGCATGGGCTCGGGTGCGCAGCCGATAGTCCTCCGCGACAGACAGGGCGTCTGGTGTGAAGGCTGCCACTGCCGCCTGCTGCGCCAGGCCCGACGGTGAAATGAACAGGTTCTGTGACAGCCGCTCCATGGCCGCCATGATGTCCTTCGGGCCCACCAGCCAGCCCAGGCGCCAGCCTGTCATGGAGAATGTCTTTGAGAAGCTGTTGATCGAGATCACATGCGGGCCAAGGTCGAGCATGGAGCGCGGCCCAGGCTCGAAGCAAAGTCGCAGGTAGATCTCATCGGCCAACAGCCATCCGCCCTTCTCGGCCACGAATGCAGCAATGCGCTCGGCCTCCGCCCAGGGCATGAGACAGCCAGTGGGATTGGCCGGGCTTGCCACCAAGAGTGCTCTGGTCTTGGGGCCCCAATGGGCCTGGACATGGGCCAAAGTGGGCTGGAAGTGTGTCTCGGGGCCCACCCTCAGCGAGACGGGCTGCCCGCCAGCGGCCTGCACGAAGGCCTTGTTACAGGGGTAGCCAGGGTCTGTTACCAGCACCTCATCGCCGGGATCCAAGATGGCCAGCATCGCCAGCAAGAGGGCCGCCGAGGCCCCCGCGGTGACGGCAACCTGCTCCGCCGACACGCGAATCTCGTCTCGCCGCCAATAATCGGCTGCAATGGCCTCTCGAAGCGAGGCCAGGCCCAGGGCATGGGTGTAATGAATCTTGTTGTCTCGCAGGGCCTTGGCTGCGGCCTCCACCACGGGGGCCGGCGTTGGAAAATCTGGCTCCCCGACCACCATGCTCACCAGACTTCCGCGCGCCGGATCCCGTTGTTCCGCTCGCGCCATGATCTCCATGACGTAGAACGGCAGGGTGGCCTGCGCCCGACGCGACAACGAGGCCATGGTCTAGACCAGCATGGCCTCTTCAACCAGGCCGCAGAGCAGGTGGCCCACGATGAGGTGGCCCTCTTGAATCTGTGGCGTGTGGACAGACGGCATGTTGAGCACGATGTCGGCCAGGACCCCCATGTCTCTTGGGTCTTGACCCGTGAGTGCAATGTTGATCAAGCCTTTGTTCTTGGCGGCCTGCATGGCCATGAGAATATTTTTTGACCGGCCCGAGGTCGACAGGCCAATGAGAATGTCGCCTCGCTGACCCAAGGCCAGCACCTGCCGAGAGAAGACATGTTCGTAGCCGTAGTCGTTTCCAATGGCTGTGAGTGCGGAGGTGTCCGTGTGCAGGGCAATGGAGGCCAGGGCCTCACGCTCCTTGAGAAACCGACCCACGAACTCGGCTGAAAAATGCTGAGCCTCTGCAGCACTGCCACCATTGCCCGCAAAGAGCAGCTTGCCGCCAGCCTTGAGGCAGGCCACACAGGCCTCCACGGCCGCCTGGAGTCGCTGTTGGAGGCCATCATCAGCCAGAATGTCTTGTACGAGGCGCTGGCTCGCCTGCAAGGAGGATTGGATGCTCGCCTTCATGGTCTTTCCTCGAGTCGTGTTGTTAAGTGAAAGGGTCAGGCTGCCTCTTCCCTGGCCGCCTTGCGACGCTCATGCTCCACCAGGTGGCGTTTTCTCAGTCGAATCGACTGCGGCGTGATCTCCACGAGCTCATCGTCTGCAATGAACTCCACCGCCTTCTCCAGCGTCAGTTGAATGGGCGGTGTGAGGTCGATGTGTTCATCCTTTCCGGATGCACGCACGTTGGTGAGCTTCTTCTCCTTCACGGGGTTGACCACCAGGTCGTTGTCCCGCGAGTGGATGCCGATGATCATGCCCTCGTAGAGCTTGTCGCCCGGCGAGACAAACATGCGGCCACGCTCCTGAAGCTTCCAGAGCGCATAGGCCACGGCCTCGCCGTCATCCTGGGAGATCAGCACGCCGTTTCGACGCTCTGAGAGGTCTCCCTTGTAGGGGCCGTAAGCATCGAAGATATGGCTCATGAGGCCCGTGCCACGGGTCATGGTGAGGAACTCGCCCTGAAAGCCAATGAGGCCGCGTGCTGGAATGCGGTATTCCAGGCGCACCCGACCCTTGTCGTCTGGAACCATGTCGAGGAGGTCGCCCTTGCGTAGGCCAAGGTTCTCCATGACAGGCCCCTGGTGCTCCTGCTCCACATCCACGGTCAGCATCTCATAGGGCTCCTCGCGCTCACCGTTGGCGCCCTCCTTGAAGACCACGCGTGGCCGTGAGACGGCGAGCTCATAGCCCTCACGGCGCATGTTCTCGAGCAGGATGGTGAGGTGCAGCTCCCCCCGACCCGAGACCTTGAAGGTGTCGGTGTCACTGCCGAACTCGACTCGAAGGGCCACATTCGCCTTGAGCTCACGCTCCAGCCGCTCACGAATCTGGCGGCTGGTAATGAACTTGCCCTCTCGACCCGCCAGGGGGGAGTTGTTGACAATGAAGTTCATGGACAAGGTGGGCTCGTCTACCTTCAGCATGGGGAGCGCCTCCACTGCGGCGGGGTCGCAGACCGTGGTGCCAATATTGAGCTCCTCAATGCCATTGATGAGCACGATGTCGCCGGCCTCGGCCACATCGACCTGCTCGCGCTCGAGCCCCCGAAACTTCAGCACCTGATTGATGCGTGCCTTGCGCGGCTGGCCCTCGGGCCCATCCTGAATGATGACATCCTGAAGCGGCCGAACGCGGCCGCGGGCGATGCGCCCGACCCCGATCTTGCCCACATAGCTGTTGTAGTCGAGTGAGCAGATCTGGAATTGGAGTGGCGCCTCGGATTCGTCGTCTCGGACCGGCACGTACTGCAGCACTGCATCGAAGAGCGGCCGCATGTCGCTGCCAGGCTTGGTGTGATCGAGGGTGGCGAAGCCCTGCAGGGCCGATGCATAGACCACGGGGAAGTCGAGCTGCTCCTCGGTGGCGCCGAGCTTGTCGAAAAGGTCGAAGGTCTGGTTGACGACCCATTGGGCGCGGGCGCCGGGCCGGTCGACCTTGTTGACCACCACGATCGGCTTGAGCCCCTGGGCCAGTGCCTTGCGCGTGACGAAGCGCGTCTGGGGCATCGGACCCTCCACCGCATCGACCAGCAGGAGCACGCTGTCGACCATGGAGAGCACCCGCTCAACCTCTCCGCCGAAGTCGGCATGGCCCGGGGTGTCGACGATGTTGATGTGGGTGCCCTCGTATTCCACCGCACAGTTCTTGGCCAGAATCGTGATGCCACGCTCCTTCTCGAGGTCGTTGGAATCCATGACCCGCTCATTGACGGCCTGGTTCGAGCGAAAGGTGCCCGCCTGCTGAAGCAGCTTGTCGACCAGGGTGGTCTTTCCGTGGTCCACGTGGGCGATGATGGCGATGTTGCGCAGTTTGCGCATGGGGTTCTCCTAGTGATGTGTCGGTTGGGCGACGAGACGGACAGGCTTCAAGCGCCCCTGGCCCAAGAGTGCTGTGCCCAAAAACCTCTTGGATTGCGTCAGAACACGGGCCCGCTGCGGCGCGCCCATGGGAAAGGAAGCGCTGGTCAGAACCTGACCATGCGAGAAGAGTGCTGCCTCGCGGTCCGAGAGCGAAATGGATGGCCAGGCGAGCAAGAGGTGATCCACTGGCAGCAGAAAGGCATCCAGAGCATCGGTGCCGGCCTCAGCAGCCCTCTCTAGGGCGTCGAGGTCGACACTGTGAGAGAGGTCGAGTGGTCCAACCCCATTTCGTCGCAGGCCGCTGAGATGGGCACCACAGCCCAGCCGCTGCCCAATCTCTTCGGCAAGGCTTCGAATGTAAGTGCCCTTTGAACAGCGCACCTGGAGTTGGAGCAAGGGCGGTGCATACGACAACAGCGAGAGCTCGTGAAGGGAAATGGTGCGAGCCTCTCGATCCACCGTCTGGCCGCTTCGCGCCATCTCATAGAGCGGGCGGCCGTTGTGCTTGAGCGCGGAATACATGGGGGGCACCTGCTCCTGCTCCCCAAGCAGGCCTTGCAGCACGGCCTCCACCTCGGCTCGTGTGACCGCAACCGCCTGCTCCTTCAGCACAGCGCCCTCACGGTCACCGGTCTCGGTGGTGATGCCCAGACAGACCTCGGCGAGATAGGCCTTGTCGGCCTCAAGGCCCTCTTGGGCAAACTTGGTGGCCTCTCCAAAGAGCACAGGCAGCAGGCCACTGGCCATGGGATCCAGGGTTCCCGCATGGCCCGCCTTCTCGGCGCCAAAAAGAAACTTAATGCGGCCCAAGACCTGGGTAGACGAGGGCCCGAAAGGCTTGTCCGCAACCAAAAGGCCATGCACCGGGCGACGGCTGCGACGCGAGGCAGTCATGAAGATGCGTTGGCCTGATCGATCAGCGCACTGATGGCCGCACCCCGTGCGACGGACTCATCGAGCACGAAGTGAAGATCTGGAGTCTGATGAATGGTGAGCAGTCGGCCCAGCCGGCCGCGCAGAAAACCCTTGGAGGCTGCGAGCCCCTCGGCCGTTCTTGCCTTCTGCTCCGGTGTGTCTGGAAAGACCGAGTAATACACCTTTGCATGGGCGTAGTCGGGCGTGACCTCGACATCGGTGATGGTGACAAAACCGATGCGAGGGTCTTTGGCCTCGGCCCGAAGAAGCTCGGCGAGGTCTCGCTGGATCTGATCGGCGACCCGAAAGCCCCGCTCGACAACGGCCTTAGAGGGTCCGTGCGATTTCTTGGATTTCGAAGACTTCAAGCTGATCGCCCTCCTGAATCGCGTCGTACCCCTTCAGCGTCAGGCCACACTCAAAGCCCTCCTTGACCTCCTTGGCGTCATCCTTGAAGCGCTTGAGGGTGTCGAGCTCACCCGTCCAGAGCACCAGGTTGTCGCGCAGCAGGCGCACCTGTGCATTCCGACGCACGGTTCCCTCGAGCACCATGCAGCCAGCAATGTTTCCAATGCGTGACACCTTGAAGATCTGGCGAATCTCGACCAGTCCGATGACATTCTCGCGCCGCTCGGGCGCCAGCATGCCCTGCATGGCGTTCTTCACGTCATCCACTGCGTCGTAGATGATGGTGTAGTAGCGAAGATCGATTCCATTGGCCTCCGCGAGCTTTCGGGAGAGCTGGTCGGCTCGGACGTTAAAGCCAATGACCACCGCCTTGGATGCAATCGCCAGGTTGACATCGGATTCAGTGATGGCACCCACCGCCGCATGAACCACACTCACCCGCACCTCATCGGTGGAGAGCTTGAGCATGGAGGCCGACAGGGCCTCCTGCGAGCCCTGAACGTCAGCCTTGATGATGAGCGGAAGCGTCTGAACGCCTTCTCCCATGTTCTCGAACATGCTCTCGAGCTTGGCCGCCTGCTGCTTGGCGAGACGGACATCGCGAAACTTGCCCTGACGAAAGAGTGCAATCTCGCGGGCCTTGCGCTCATCACCGAGCACGAGAATTTCATCGCCCGCATGGGGCACCTCGGTGAGGCCGAGGATCTCTGCAGGGATGGACGGACCGGCCTCATCGATGGGGCGCCCGGACTCATCAAGCATCGCGCGCACCCGGCCAAAGGAGCTGCCCGCCAGAAGGATGTCGCCCTTGCGCAGGGTGCCCGACTGCACGAGCACCGTGGCCACGGGACCCCGGCCCTTGTCGATTCGGGCCTCAATGACCAGGCCCTTGGCCATGCTGCCGACCGGGGCTGTGAGCTCAAGGACCTCGGCCTGCAGGAGAACCTGCTCGAGCAGATCATCGATGCCCTGACCCGTCTTGGCCGACACCGCCACAAAGGGGGAATCGCCGCCGAATTCCTCTGGCACGACCTGCTCGGCCACGAGCTCACCGCGAACGCGGTCGGGGTTGGCCTCGGGCTTGTCCATCTTGTTGATGGCCACCACCAGTGGGACGCCAGCGGCCTTGGCATGGGCGATGGCCTCCTTGGTCTGGGGCATGACGCCGTCGTCGGCCGCCACCACCAGGACGACAATGTCTGTGGCATTGGCACCGCGCGCCCGCATGGCCGTGAAGGCCTCGTGGCCCGGGGTGTCGAGGAAGGTGATCACGCCTCGTGGCGTCTCCACATGGTAGGCGCCGATGTGCTGCGTGATGCCACCAGCCTCACCCGCAGCCACTTTTGCACGCCGAATGTAATCGAGCAAGGAGGTCTTGCCATGGTCGACGTGGCCCATGATGGTGACGACCGGCGGCCTGCTGACAGCCTCGGCCGAGGACTCAGTGGCAACGCCCTCGGCAAGGAAGGCCTCCGGATCATCGAGCTTGGCCGCGGTGGCCTTGTGGCCCATCTCCTCGACCACGATCATGGCGGTGTCCTGATCGAGCACCTGGTTGATGGTGACCATCTGGCCCATCTTCATGAGCGCCTTGACCACTTCAGCCCCTTTGACCGACATTTTGTGGGCAAGGTCGGCCACCGAGATGGTCTCTGGCACATGGATGTCGCGAACCACGGGCTCCGTCGGTGCCACGAAGTTGCTCGACTCCTGGGAGGCAGACTTGTTGCGTGCCCTCGGGCCGCCCCGCCATCCGCCCACACCACCCGTGACATCGCCACGGGTCTTGAGGGCACGGCGTTTCTGCGCATCGTCCTGCCAGGTGGAGGACAACTGGGACGACTTCACCGACTTCT
This sequence comes from uncultured Bordetella sp., assembly GCA_964589205.1. GTDB lineage: Bacteria > Pseudomonadota > Gammaproteobacteria > Burkholderiales > Burkholderiaceae_A > Hahnella. The sequence continues at coordinate 15,800 of CAZPRT010000001.1, forward strand.
CAGACTTCTTGTCCTTGGGCTTGTCCGACGACTCCTCGCCCGGCTTCTTGGCGGGCTTGGTGAGCGTGATGGTGGACTCGGGCTTGGCCGGTTCCGGTGCCTTGGCGGTGGCCGCAAGCTTTCCGGTTCGTGCAGCCGTCATGAGCTTGTTGATGGCAGCAACCTCGTCCTCGACCGCACGCCGCGCCTCGGCCGCCTTCACGGCGGCGTCCTCTGCCGCGGTGACCTTGCGCACCTTCGACTTCTTCACGCCCTCTTCGGGCGCCTCTGCGGGTGATGCCTCTACGGCCGTCGCAGGCTCCGGGGCTGCATCCTGAGCACGTTGCGCGTCCTCTGCTGCCTTCTCGGCGGCAGCGGCCTGGGCCTCGAGCTCACGCAGCTTCTCCTGGCGAGCTTCTTCTTGGCGCGCCAACAGCTCCTGCTGACGCTTGGCCTCGGCCTCTCGCCTCGCAAGCTCCTCAGGCGATATTGCCGGTGGTGGGGGCGCGGCTGGGGCAGCAGCTGCATCGGGCTCATCGCGCTTGACGAAGACCCGCTTCTTGCGGACCTCCACCTGAATCGTGCGGGACTTTCCGGAGCCGTCGGCCTGACGAATCTCGGAGGTCTGCTTCTTGGTGATGGTGATCTTCTTGCGGGGTGCCGTGTCGGCGCCGCCATGAGACTTGCGCAGCGCATCGAGAAGGCGCTCCTTATCGGCCTCTGAAATGGCATCGGCGGCGGCCTTCTTCTGGACACCAGCAGCCTGCAGCTGCTCGAGCAAGGTCTCCACCGAGACCTTTAGTTCGGCAGCAAAACCCTCTACGTTGTTAGCGGCCATCCTGGGTTGCCCCTCCTTCCTGTGATGCATCGGCCTCTTCCTCGAACCAATGCGCACGTGCGCGCATGATGAGGTCGCTGGCGGCCTGCTCATCCATGTCAGTGATCTCGACGAGCTCATCAACGGCCAGCTCCGCCAGCTCATCGCGCGTGAAAATCTTCGCATCGGCCAACTGGGCGGCGAGCTCGTGATTCATGCCCTCCAGGTCGAGGAGGTCTTGCTCGGTGGTGCCGAGCTTCTCCTCGGTGACGATGGCCTCCGTCAGCAGAGCGTTGCGGGCGCGGGTGCGGAGCTCGTTGACCGTATCCTCGTCGAAGGCCTCAATCTCGAGCATCTCGTTGACGGGCACATAGGCCACTTCCTCCAGGCTGGAAAAGCCTTCATCGACCAGCACCTCTGCGACCTCTTGGTCAACATCGAGCTTGGCCATGAAGGTCTCGAGCACCTTCTGTCGTTCTGTCTGTGAACGAGTCTCGGCATCTTCGCTGGTCATGATGTTGATCTGCCAGCCGGTGAGTTCGCTGGCCAGCCGAACGTTCTGCCCGCCACGGCCGATTGCCACAGCAAGCTCTGTCTCCTCGACAACGACGTCCATTGCATGACGCTCCTCGTCCACAACGATTGAGGAGACATTGGCTGGCGCCAGCGCACCAATTACAAACTGCGCGGGGTCGTCGGACCAGAGCACGATGTCGACGCGCTCGCCCGCCAGTTCGTGGGTCACGGCCTGCACACGGCTACCGCGAACGCCCACACAGGTTCCGATGGGGTCGATCCGACGGTCGGTGGTATGGACCGCGATCTTTGCGCGGATACCCGCATCACGGGCAGCCGACTTGATGGCCATGAGGCCCTGCTCAATTTCCGGCACTTCAAGCTCGAAGAGTTTCATGATGAACTCGGGTGCTGTGCGAGACAGAATGATTTGCGGGCCTCGCAGGTTGCGATCCACCCGAAGCAGGAATGCCCGAACACGATCGCCGGGGCGAAGGTTCTCTTTGGGGATCATTTGGTCTCGGGGCAGGCGGGCCTCGATCTTTCCTGCCTCCACGATGACATCGCCACGCTCGAGGCGCTTGACGGTGCCGTTGACAATGAGTTCGCCACGTTCAAGGAAGTCTTTCAGGATCTGCTCGCGCTCAGCCTCGCGGATGCGCTGGAGGATGACCTGCTTGGCCGCCTGCGCGCCGATGCGTCCGAAGGGCACCGCCTCGAGCTCTTCCTCAATGAAGTCGCCGACCTCGATGTCGTCGATCTGCTTGCGGGCCTCGGTGAGGATGACCTGAAGGTCGTGGTCCTCGAGCTCTCCATCCGGAACAATCTGCCAACGGCGGAACGCCTCGTACTCCCCGGTTTCACGGTCGATGCTCACGCGAACGTCCACCTCATCGGTGAACTGCTTTTTGGTGGCCTGGGCCAGCGCGTTTTCGAGTGCCTGAAACACGATGTCTCTCTCGACACTCTTCTCGCGGGCCAACGCATCGGCCAATAACAGAATCTCGCGGCTCATCGCCTTTTCTCCTTCTTTGGAAAATCGGGCACCAGTCGTGCCTCATCAACATCGGGACAATCAAAATCAAGGGCGAGGGTTTCACCGCCGACCCCCTCGAACAACACCTGAAACCTGGCCCCATCGCGGGGGCTGTCTGGCAGGACCAGCGGGCCCTCGAAGTTTCGCCGGTTGCCCATCGGGCGACGCAGCCGAAGCTTGATCCGTTGGCCTGCAAATCGGGTGAAGTCTTGAGCCGTTCGAAGCCGGCGGTCGAATCCCGGCGAGGACACCTCGAGCCGAGCAAAATCGATTCCTTCAACCGGCAGTTCGTGCACCAACTGATTGGAGAGGGCCTCGCAGTCGTCTACGGTAATAAGACGGCTCCCATCAGCCACATCGATAAAAACCCGCAGGATGCCGGCCGGCGTTTGGTCGAGATCGACCAGGTCATAGCCAAAGCCTTGCGCGCTCGCTTCGATCGTCTGCCACACCCGCTCCGACAGCATCCCGACAAAGTCTCCCGTGAAAAAAAAATGGGCCCAGATGAGCCCATTTCTTAGAAATTAGAATCAGAATGGATTGTAAGCCATCTGGCCGATTTCGATCAACCGAATGCCCCAGCCTGGTGCTCGGCTACCCCCCCGGGCTGCCGGGCTTCTTGCGGCCTGCACCGCGACGTCCACCCGGCCTGCCGCCGGGCCCCGCAGGCCGAGACCCACCTCCACCAGGCCGGCCACCGCCGCCTGGCCGCTGGGGCGCTGAAAGCACCCCGTTGGGCTGCTTGGCCGTGCCCCAAGTGGTCTGCAAGGGATTCGGCTTGCGGGCCCCTTGATTCTTCTTGGGCTTGCCTGCCAGGTGCGACAGGTGCGCATCTGGGCCGCTGGGCTGCCATTCATCGTCATGGCCCTGCTGGTCGTACTCCTCGGCATCCAGCGCACGATCATGGGGGTCGATGGCCGCCCGGGACTCGCTGGACATGGGGCCCTCGAAGGCCTTGGGTGGACGATTGCCGCGGGGCTGTCGAGCCTCGGGCTTGGTACGGGCCCCTGCCCGCCCACCCTGCTTTCCACGGCCACCTGGCCGGCCGCCCTGGCGCTGCTTGAGGCCCACCGATGCCATGAGTTCGGTCACAGACTCTGCCGACAGATCGGCCGACTGGCCGCGCTTGAGCCCAGGGGGCAGTGCCACCATGCCGTAGCGAATGCGAATCAGCCGGCTGACCGTGACGCCCACGGCATCGAAAATGCGGCGCACTTCTCTGTTTCGGCCTTCCTTCAGAGTGACCCGCCACCAGCGGTTCGCGCCCTCGCCGCCAGCCTCTGTGATGTTGTCGAAATGGGCAGGGCCATCGTCGAGCACCACACCATCGCGCATCTGCTGAAGCGCCTCCGGACTGAGTTCTCCGAACACACGCACGGCGTACTCTCGTTCAATTTCAGAGCGCGGATGCATGAGCCGATTGGCCAGCTCGCCCGAGGTGGTGAACAGCAACAGCCCCTCGGTACTGACATCGAGCCGGCCCACCGTGATCCATCGGCCGAACTTCACCGGGGGCAGCTGACGGAAGACGGTCACCCGCTGCTGCGGATCGGACTTGGTCACGATCTCACCAGCCGGCTTGTGATAGGCCAGGACTCGGACGGGCGGGGGCTCCACCTGAATGCGAATGGGCTTGCCATTGACCTTGACCTGATCGCTGTGCACGATCCGTTGCCCAATGTGGGCGGGCGTACCGTTGACGGACACCCGGCCCGCGAGGATGAGTTCCTCCATCTCGCGGCGAGAGCCCACGCCGGCATCTGCGAGCACCTTGTGGAGCTTTGGAGGGTCGTAGCTGGCACCGGCTGGCGTGACCGGCGCGAGCCGATCGCCAGAGTCCGGTGCCGCCAAAAAGGGCAGCGCCTCGTCCTCGGCCTCCAGACTGGACGTGTTCGCCTGGGTCTCGTCCTGATCCAGGGCCTCGGGCACGTTGGGATCAGTGTCAGGATCGATGTTGGGGTCTTGCTCGTGCATCTGGCTAACTCCCTGATTGGGCGTGAAGAAGAATCTGGCTGGCCGCCTCTGACCAGCCCTCTTCCAAGGGGGGCAGCTCTTCCAGAGAGCGCAGGCCCAGATCGTCTAGAAACTGCCGCGTGGTGCCGTAGAGCGCAGGCCGCCCCGGTGCATCACGATGTCCAATGGTCTCGACCCAGCCCCGCTCCTCGAGGGCACGCAGCACCGGCGTGGCCACCACCACGCCCCGAATCTCTTCAATATCGCCGCGGGTGACCGGCTGGCGATAAGCAATGATGGCCAATGTCTCCATGGTGGCCCTGGAGTACCGGGACGGCTTCTCGGGTTTGAGCCGATCGAGGTACACCCGCATGTCTGCGCGGGACTGGAAACGCCAGCCTGAGGCCAGCGGCGCAAGCTCGACGCCGCGGTCAGACCAATCCCGACGAAGGTCGTCCAGCAGCAGCCGCACGGTTTCTTCATCGAATTCATCATTGAAAAGCCGCCGAAGGACCGGGAGCGCCAAAGGCTCTGAACTGGTCAGCAGGGCGGCTTCGAGCACTTTCTTTGCTTCAGCCGTATTCATTCGATCTTTAGGGTGGCGGAGAGAGGGGGATTCGAACCCCCGATAGGCTATTAACCTATACACGCTTTCCAGGCGTGCGACTTAAACCACTCATCCATCTCTCCGCAGAGGGGATGCAAGGCGGGTCTCGCACTGCTGCGAAACCCGCCGGTTCAAGCCCGCCAGTGTAGCAGTTTAAGTGGCCTGCTTGAGCTGCTCCAAAATGGCCGGGTTCTCAAGGGTGGAGGTGTCCTGGGTGATCTCCTCGCCCTTGGCCAGGGTGCGAAGCAGGCGCCGCATGATTTTCCCGGACCGGGTCTTGGGCAGGTTGTCGCCGAAGCGGATCTCCTTGGGCTTGGCGATCGGGCCGATCTCTTTGCCGACCCAGTTTCGAAGGTCGGTCGCAATTTTCTTGGCCTCATCACCCGAGGGCCGGGCCTGCTTGAGGACCACAAAGGCCACGATGGCCTCACCGGTGAGGTCGTCTGGACGGCCCACGACAGCGGCCTCCGCCACCAGGCCGTTAGCCACCAGGGCAGACTCGATCTCCATGGTGCCCATGCGATGCCCCGAGACATTGAGGACGTCATCGATGCGGCCCATGATGGTGAAGTAGCCCGTGTCCTTGTCGCGGATCGCCCCATCGCCCGCAAGATAGAGGCGGCCTCCGAGTTCTTCGGGGTAATAGGCCTTCTGGAAGCGGTCTGGGTCTCCCCAAATGGTTCGGATCATCGAGGGCCACGGCCGCTTGACGACCAGAATGCCGCCCTGCCCGTTGGGAACATCCCCCCCCGCCTCATCCACGATGGCCGCCTGAATTCCAGGGAATGGCAGGGTGCAGGAGCCTGGCACCAGGGGCGTGGCTCCCGGCATGGGCGTGATCATGTGGCCTCCGGTCTCGGTCTGCCAGAAGGTGTCCACAATCGGGCAGCGGCCACCGCCCACGTGGGTGTGGTACCACATCCAAGCCTCTGGATTGATGGGCTCCCCCACCGACCCCAGGAGTCGGAGTGACCCGAGGTTATAGCGCCCGGGATGACAGTCGGGGGTCGTCTCTCCTGCCTTGATGAGTGAGCGAATCGCCGTGGGCGCCGTGTAAAAAATGCTGACCTTGTGGTCTTGGATCATCTGCCAGAAACGGCCTGCATTTGGATAGGTGGGAACCCCCTCAAAGACAATCTGCGTGCCGCCGCAGGCCAGCGGCCCGTAGGCAATGTAGGTGTGGCCTGTGACCCAGCCAATGTCTGCGGTGCACCAGAAGATGTCCTCGTCGCGGAGGTCGAAGGTGTACTTCATGGTCAGGATGGCATGGAGCAGATACCCTCCCGTCGAGTGCTGCACGCCCTTGGGCTTCCCAGTGGAGCCAGAGGTGTAGAGGATGAAGAGCGGATGCTCGGCCTCGACCCACTCGGGCTCGCAACTGCTGGCCTGGCCTTTGACGAGGTCGTCCATGTAGATGTCGCGGCCGGCCGTCATGGGGATGGAACCCCCTGTTCGTCGGTAGACCACCACATGACGCACAGCCTCGCACCCGCCCATGCCGAAGGCCTCATCGACCGCTGGCTTGAGGGGAATGTTCTTGCCTCCACGGCACTGTTCGTCGGCCGCGATGATCAGGCTGGCCCCCGCATCGACCACACGCTCCTGAAGGCTCTTTGCAGAAAAACCTCCGAAGACCACCGAGTGAATGACACCGAGGCGCGCGCAGGCCTGCATGGCCGCCACGCCCTCAACCGACATGGGCATGTAGATGAGTGCCCGATCACCCTTCTTGTAGCCCAGCGACTTCAGGCCGTTGGCCAGCGCACAGACCTTTGCATGCAGGTCTTTGTAGGTCACGCGGGTGACATCGCCAGCATCGGATTCAAAAATGATGGCGATCTTGTCGCCGTGGCCTGCCTCAATGTTCTTGTCGAGGCAGTTGTAGGACGCATTCAGCAGGCCGTCGTCAAACCACTTGTAAAAGGGTGCGTTGGACTCATCCAGGGCCCGCGTGAAGGGCTTCTTCCAAACGATTTCCTCGCGGGCCAGCTTGGCCCAATAGCCTGCATCATCACGCTCGGCCTCCTGGCAGAGTGCGTTGTAGGCTGCCATGCTGCCGATGCGCGCCTTCTTTGCGAACTCCGCTGGCGGGTCAAAGACCCGATTCTCCTGCATGACCGACTCGATCTTCCCTGACGACATGTTGCCTCCTCCTCGGTGTGATAATTCTTTTCGAATAAATTTACGCCAAAAAGAGACGTCATGCGCCCAATTCGTCAAGAAGATTTCATTCAGAGCATCGCTGATGCATTCCAGTTCATCAGCTACTACCACCCGCTTGACTACGTGCAGGCGCTCGGGGCTGCCCATGATCGCGAGCAGAGCCCCGCCGCCAGAGATGCCATCGCGCAGATCCTCACGAACAGTCGAATGAGCGCAGAGGGCCATCGGCCCATCTGCCAGGACACTGGCATTGCCACGGTCTTCCTGAAAATTGGCATGCATGCGCGCTGGGACGACGCCACCATGACCATCTCGGAGATGGTCAATGAGGGCGTCCGTCGCGCCTACGGCCACCCCGACAACCCGCTTCGGGCCTCGGTGCTCGCCGAGCCCGCAGGCGCTCGACGCAACACCAAGGACAACACCCCGGCCGTGATCCACACCGAGATGGTTGGCGGCACGGAGATTGAGGTCATTTGCGCGGCCAAGGGCGGCGGCAGCGAAGCCAAGGCCAAGCTGGGCATGCTCAATCCAAGCGACTCGATCGTCGATTGGGTGCTCAAGACCGTGCCCACCATGGGTGCCGGCTGGTGCCCCCCTGGCATCTTGGGGATCGGCATCGGTGGCACGCCGGAGAAGGCCATGCTGCTGGCCAAGGAGTCGCTCATGGCCCCGGTGGACATGGCTGAATTGCTGGCCCGGGGGCCTGAGACACCGATCGAAAAGCTTCGCGTAGAGCTCTACGAAAAGGTCAATGCCCTGGGCATTGGTGCCCAAGGGCTGGGTGGCCTCACCACGGTGGTGGATGTGAAGGTCATGGACTACCCCACCCATGCGGCCAATCTGCCGGTGGCCCTGATTCCAAACTGCGCGGCGACCCGGCATGTGCATTTCCATCTCGATGGCAGTGGCCCCGTCTCCCTCGTGCCACCGAGCCTCTCAGACTGGCCCAAGGTCAGCTGGGCCCCGGACACCAAGACCTCTCAGCGGGTCGACCTCAACAGCCTGACGCCAGACCAAGTGGCGGCCTGGAGGCCCGGCCAGACCCTGCTGTTGTCAGGACGACTCCTGACCGGTCGGGATGCCGCACACAAGCGCATCGCCGACATGCTGGCCCGAGGAGAGCCACTGCCTGTCGACTTCACGAATCGCGTGATCTATTACGTTGGTCCCGTCGATCCGGTTCGAGAGGAGGCCGTGGGTCCCGCAGGGCCCACCACCGCGACTCGCATGGACAAATTCACCGACATGATGCTGGAGAAGACAGGCCTCATCGCCATGGTCGGAAAGGCCGAACGCGGGCCCGAGGCCATCGCAGCCATCAAGGCCCATCGCTCGGCCTACCTCATGGCAGTTGGCGGAGCAGCCTATCTGGTGAGCAAGGCCATTCGCTCGGCCAGGGTCGTTGGCTTCGAAGACCTCGGCATGGAGGCAATCTACGAATTCGAAGTGGCTGACATGCCGGTCACCGTGGCCGTTGATGCCAACGGCACCTCGGTCCACGAGACCGGTCCTCGGGAATGGAAGGTGCGGATCGAGGGCCTGAAGACGTCGGCCTGACGATCAGAGGCCCAGGGCCGCGATGCCGGCCTTGGCCACCTGAGCATCCTCGTGGGACTTCACATTTGAGACGCCCACCGCACCGATGCAGTGGCCCTCGGCCATGATGGGAACGCCTCCCTCGAGCATGGCTTCCAGTTCCGGCGCAGACAGGAAAGACGTCCGTCCACCGTTGATGATGTCCTCGTAGAGCTTGGACTCCCGGCGCCCGAGGGCTGCGGTGCGGGCCTTCTGGGGCGCAATGTGGGCCGAAATTGGGGGGGCACCATCGAGCCGCTTGAACCACAGCAGATGCCCGCCCTCATCGCAGATGGCGATGCTCACCTTGAATCCGTGCTGGTGGGCCTCGGCCTCGGCCGCGGCGCCAATTTTTTCAATGTCTGACTGGGTCAATGCTGGCTTCTGAATCATTTGGACTCCTGATGGGGTTGCAATTAAAAATCATTCTCATTAAGCTTCAAGGTGTGCACACGTTCCGAACCCACCTCAACCACTTAATGAAGCGTACAACCATGACCAGACGACTCCTACTGTCCACCACCCTCGTGGTGGCCGCCACGGCCACACTGCCCGCGCTGATTGCCGGCATGAGCACACCCGCCATGGCCCAATCCAATGTTCTCAACCTCTACACCGCCCGACATTACAGCAGCGACGATGCGCTGTACGCCCAATTCACTGCGAAGACCGGCATCAAGATCAATGTGGTGAGTTCGAGCGATGAACCGCTTTTGGAGCGCATCCGCAGCGAGGGAGCGGCCAGCCCGGCCGATGTGATCCTGCTGGTCGATGCCACCCGTCTGTGGCGGGCGCAGCAAGACGGCCTCTTTCAGCCGCTGAAATCTGCTGTCCTCGACAAGGCCATTCCAGCGGACCGCCGTGGCGGCGACGCCTGGGTGGGCCTCACCACCCGCGAGCGTGTCCTGATCATCGACCCCACCAGGGTCAAGCCCGAGCAGGTCTCGACCTATGCAAGCCTTGCAGACCCCTCCCTCAAGGGTCTGGTCTGCTCCAGAACGGCATCCCACCCCTACATGCTCTCGCTCATCGGCTCGCAATTGGCCAAGCAGGGGCCGGAAAAAACCGAGGACTGGATGCGTGGCGTGATTAAAAACCTGGCGCGACCATCCAAAGGCGGCGATACGGACCAGATCCGGGCCGTGGCATCCGGCGAGTGCGGGGTGGCCATCTCAAACAGCTATTACTACGCCCGGCTCATGCGCAGCGACAAGCCAGAGGACAAGGCGGCCGTGGCCAAAACCCGACTGGTCTGGCCCGACCAGAAAGGCGATGGCACCCACCTGAACATCTCCGGCGGAGGCATTGCCAAGCATGCGCAGAATGCCGCCAACGCACGTGCATTCCTCGAATTCCTCGCCAGCTCCGAGATTCAAGGGCAGTTCGCCATGGCCAACAATGAGCGGCCTGTGGTGGCCAAGGTGCCCTATGACAACCCCGCCCTAACAAAGCTTGGAGCCTTCAAGGCAGACCCCATGCCGGTGGAGAAATTCGCCAGTCAGAGCCGACTGGCGCAGCAGTTGGTGGACAAGACCGGCTGGCGTTAACGCCGCTGATAAGACCGCTGGACGGGGCTCGGCCTCTACGTGGGGCCCACGGCCGCGATCACCTTGATCTCCACACGATAGGCCGGGGTGGCCATCTTGGCCTCCACGGTGGCCCTGGGTGGGGTGTGGCCCGGCACCACCCAGGCATCCCAGACGCTGTTCATCAACTTGAAATCCGCCATGTCGGCCAGAAAGATCTGGACCGAGAGCAGCCGCGACTTGTCCGATCCGGCCTCGGCCAGCAGTCGGTCGATCGCATCGAGCACCTGCTGGGTCTGGCCGATCACGTCGGCGCTTGGATCTGCCGCAACCTGCCCCGCCAGATAGACCGTGCCCTGATGAATAGCCACCTCGGACATTCGTGCACCAACATGCATGCGCTTGATTTCAGACATCACTGCTCCTTTCAAAAATCCATTGAACAATCGTCTCGACCTCGTCGGCTCGAACGAGCGACGGGGCATGGCCAACCCCTTGCAAGGTGATAAGACGCGCCTTGGGGCCGCGATGGGTCATGGCCTTTGCCACCACGGGCGTGAGCAGATCACTGTCCGCACCACGCAGCAGCAGTGTGGGCACGTCGATGGCATCGTAGAGGGGCCAGACATCCATGTCTGGGGGTGGTTCGCCCTCTGCCATCGCAAAGGCCTGACGAAAGGGTTCGGACAACGATGGGTCGTAGTGGAACCGATACCCATTGCCATCTGGGTGCAGCACGATTTCGGCCAAGTGTCGCCACTCCCCATCCGTGTGGGGACCAAAGCCGGCGAAGATCTTTCGAACCAGGGCCTCAGCCTCCTCAAAGTTCTCGAAATATGGGTCAGCCCCCAGATAGCGGCCGATCCGCCCGAGGGCCTCACCACTGACCACGGCCCCCACATCGTTGAGGACGAGCGAGCGCAGCCGAACGGCCGGATATCGATCGGCCCGATCTGGTGCACCCGCCAGAATCATGGCGATCAGTCCGCCCATGGAGGTGCCCACCCAATGCATGGGTGGCAAGACCAACTGCTCGGCCATGGACTGCATGTCATCTGCGTACTGCGTCACGAGGTAGTGCTGCGGATCGGAAAGCCAGTCGGACGCGCCTCGGCCCACCACATCGGGGGCCAGCACCCGGTGGGTCTCGGCGAGCCGCTCTGCCAGTCGTTGAAAGTCGTGCCCGACCCGGGTGAGGCCGTGCACGCAGACCACCACCTGGGCGTTCGCTGGGCTGCCCCACTCGTGCACCACCATGCGGTGCGGCCCACTCGGGCTGCTGCACTGGATCGTATGGCGACGCACGGGGCTTGGTTTGAGATTCATTGCGCTGCGAGACTATCATCCCTGCATGACCAAAACGACAACCCGCGGCAATGCAGCCCACGGCCAACTGCGCGGCAGGGTGGCCCTCATCACAGGCTCCACCAGTGGCATTGGGCTTGGCCTGGCCGAGGCCTTTGCAGCCGAGGGTGCCTCTCTGGTGATCAACGGATTCTCCAGCCCAGCGGAGGTCGAGGCCATCGTCTCGAGGCTCTCATCCCTCAGCCAGGCCCCTGTGCACTATCACGGGGCGGACATGTCTCGCCCCGCGGAGATCGCGGAGTTGGTTGGCCACGCGGAGCACACCTTGGGACGGCTGGACATCCTCATTAACAATGCCGGCATTCAGCATGTGGCCCCTGTCGAGGAGTTTCCCACCGAGCGGTGGGATGCCGTCATTGCGATCAACCTCACGGCGGCTTTTCACACGATTCGGGCCGCCCTCCCAGGCATGAGAGCCCGGGGCCACGGGCGAATCATCAACCTCGCCTCAGCCCACGGACTGGTCGCCTCTGTCAACAAATCGGCCTACGTCGCGGCCAAACATGGCCTTGTCGGCCTGACCAAGGTGGTGGCCCTCGAGACCGCACAGACCGACATCACCTGCAATGCAATCTGCCCCGGCTGGGTCCTGACCCCACTGGTGCAAAAGCAGGTCGAGGCGCGGGCCGCGCAAGAGCAGGTGTCTGTTGAAGAGGCCAAGTCGAGACTCTTACTGGAGAAGCAGCCCTCCGGGGAATTCGTCACCCCGGACCAGCTCGCCGGCCTGGCGCTATTTCTGTGCAGCCCAGCGGCCAGTCAGGTGCGCGGTGCGGCCTGGAATGTCGACGGGGGCTGGCTGGCCCAGTGAGGGTTGAGGCCCGAGGCCAGGCTCGGCCCCTCGTGGACGGTGCCAAAAACGGCGGGTTTCCGACGCGGCCTCTCGCAGCCTGAACCCACCAGCGCCGGCCTGCGTGGGCCAGTCGATCTGAAGGCCCCCCATGAGATCGGTGCGTGCCACGGCAATCCCATGCCGGGCATGCCGTTCAATCACCTCGGGGGCCGGGTGGGCGAAACGCCCCTTGTAGGCCGACTGGGCCACCGACAGCACCGGCCTGACACGGCCGAGCAAGGCATCCGATGAGGAGGTCTTGCTGCCATGGTGCGGCATGAGCAAAACCGTTGGCCCCTGGCCAACCCAAGGTGCCCGCTCCAGCATGGCACGCTCTTGCTCGGCCGGAATGTCCCCGGTCAACAGCAGTCGATTGCCTTGGGCATCGATCACCTCGAGCACACAGGAATCTTCGTTCCGCCCGCGCTGCTGCGGGGATGGTGGATCGTCAGCAAACGGAAAAACAACCCGAAACCAGACCCCGTCCCAGACCCAGGACTGACCAGCCTCGCACCGGACCTGAGGCTGCTCGATGCGGCCTGTCATGGTCGTGAGGAGAAAGCCGGGTCGCATCGTGGACCAGACCGTCTCCAGGCCCGAACTGTGATCGATGTCTGCATGGGTGATGACCAGGCCATCGAGCCCGCGCACACCCAGGGCTGCGAACTGCGGGACCAACACGCGCTCGGCTGCCGTCGATGCGCCCATGGGCGGACCGGTGTCCACCAACAGAGCATGGTGCTGGGTCTGCACCAGCACTGCACTGCCCTGCCCCACATCGAAGAAATGCGCCCGCATGCCACCCTCCGGAAGCGCGACTGCTGTCGGCCAGAGCAAGGTGAGCACACCAAGCCAGCCTGCATGCCGCCATCGAGGCAGGCCGGACTGCAGGGCGAGACCCGCCCCAAGAACGGCGACCACCGAAGCCCAGACAGCAGGCGCATGCCAACGCAGGCTTGCCCCTTCCCAGGCCGACATCCAGACAAGCTGATCAAAGAGCCAGCCAAAGACGAGCTCGCCCAGCATGAGAGGCATGGTGACCCCGTAGAAGGCCAGCAAGGCCCCCAGCATGGCCAGGGGGGTCACCACAAAGGTCACGATGGGAATTGCCAAGGCATTGGCCAGTGGCCCCACCACCGAGAGTTGTTGGAAGAAGACGATGGTCAGCGGGGCAATGCCCAGCGTGATCGCCAACTGGGCGCGCACGGCTGCGGCAGCGCCACCCTTCCATCCCAACTTGGCACTGGGCATGCCAAAGAGCACCGCCACTGCAAAAAAGGAGAGCCAGAATCCGGGTGCGAGCAAGGCCAGGGGGTCAAGCAGGAGAATGGCCAGGAGCGTGAGGCTCAGGATGGCCCAGGGCTGCGCCTGAAGCCCACTGACCGTGGCCAGCGCCGCCACGGTGACCATCCAGGCGGTTCGCTGTGCAGGAAGGTTAAAGCCCGCGAGCAGCGCATAACCAAACGCGGCCAGACTGGCGGCGACTGCAGCAGCAACGGGTGTGGGCACATGGAGGGCGAGCTTGAGCGGCGGTCGACTGAGCAGGCCCCAGAGCAGCCCCACCAGGCCACGCGCCAAGACAGCAAACATCGTGACGTGCATGCCAGAAATGCTCATGAGGTGGGATACGCCGGTGGTGGCAAAAATGGCCCAGTCCGATGCCGAAATGGCCTGCTGCTCACCCACCACCAGGCCAGAGAGCACACCCGCGTGTCGCGCCTCTGGGACCGCAGCGGCAATGGCCCGCCGAATGGCATCTCGGGCCCGATCGATCTGAGAGGAAAGGCTGCGCGATTCTCCGGAGAGCACTGCGGGAAGACTGGCCGACTCACGCACCTGGGCGGTCACCTGAACCCGCTTCTGAAAAAGCCACGTCTCGAGATCGAAGCCATGGAAGTTGCGCGTGCCTGCCGGGTGACGGACCTTCGCATACAGCCTCCACTGCTGACCGGGGGCCAGCCGTCGCTCCGGCGCCTCGACTGAGACAGGCCAGTTCACCATAAGGCTGCGGCCATGCACAAGGTCTCGGGCCTGGAAGCGCCAGGACGGCCGTTCACCGTCGTGGTGCTGGGGTAGATCCTCGATCTCCAGGTGCAAGGCCATCACCGTCCCCTCCTCCTGCGGACTCAATGCCAGTTGCAGGATCTGATCGGAGCGCCAGGCGCCCCAACTGGCAGCCAGACAGGCGATGGCGAGCACCGTGATGAGCGTTGCGAGCCCACCTTGCAGACGTTGGCCGATGGCTGATGTCGAGGCTCGCGAGAGCCACCCACCCGCCACCGCGAGCAGTGCACCCACGGCCGCCAAATTGCGCCAATCTGGAAGATCGGGCTGGCGCAGCAAGACGGCCAGACCCAACAGGCTGGCCAATGCCAGCCTGTAGAGGAGCGGAATGTTCATGCCCGGGGGTGGGCGAGCGCGAGAAGTCGGGGCAGCGCCTCTACAGCGGCCGATGTGGTGGCGTTGTCGATGACCTCTAAGGTGGTCTTGCGCAATTCGGCCAAGGTGTTCGCCACGCCCGCCGTATGCTCCGGCGCATTGGCCTGGCCCTTGGCCAGCCAGGACGGCGCGATGTCGGGGCTGTCGGTCTCCAGCACCATGGCCGACAGCGGCAATGCTTCGGCCAGGGCTCGAATGCGGGTTGAACGCGAGTACGTGAGCGTGCCGCCAAAGCCAAGCTTCATGCCCTGGCTCAGATAGGCCTGGGCTTGGACCATGCTGCCGTTGAAGGCATGGGCGATGCCACGCCGAATGCCGAAACGCCGAAGACCTTTGAGCACTTGGTCTTGGGCACGACGGACATGCAGGACCACCGGCAGGTCGTGGTCTCGGGCCAGCCGGAGTTGAGCGTGAAAGAGGAATTCCATACGGGTCCGATCCAGAGAGGGCACAAAGTGATCAAGGCCGATCTCCCCAACGCCTACGAGCTTCGGATCGTCTCGGGCCTCCACCAGCGCATTCTGGAGGGCAACCAGGTCTGCATCTGTCGTCTGATTGGTGGAGCAGGGATGCAGGCCCAAGCAGTAATAGACCCCTGGCATCTGGGCGGCCAGCCTGCGCACCCGTGCAAAGTTTTCTGCAGAGACGGCCGGACAGACGACGGCAAGTACGCCCCTGGCCTGGGCTGCCAACACAGCAGCCTTCGGGTCGTCTAGAAAATCAAGGTGGCAGTGCGTGTCAATCAAGTCGCGCCATCTCAAATCGCCGGTCGCAACGGGCTGCCAAGGCTGGGTCGTGGGTCACGACAATGAGGGCCGAGGATTGACTGCGCACCCCTTCAACCAGGAGGTCGAAGACGCGTCCTGATGCCTCACGGTCCAGGTTGCCGGTGGGCTCATCGGCGAGCACCACTGCTGGCGCTGTCACCAAAGCCCGTGCAATCGCCACACGCTGACGTTCACCGCCAGAGAGTTGTGCAGGCCGGTGGTCCAGCCGATCCGCCAGACCGACGCGCTCAAGCAGAACCCGGGCCGCGCCTTGCGCAGCCTCGCGCGGCATCCGGCGAATCCACAAGGGCATGGCCACATTGTCCAGTGCCGAGAACTCACCCAGCAGGTGATGAAACTGGTACACAAAACCGATGGCCTCGTTACGTATCGTGGTTCGCTCGGCATCGGCCATGCTCGAGAAGGCGGCGCCCCGGAAGCGCACCTCACCGGCGCTGGGCCGATCAAGCCCCCCGAGCAACTGAAGGAGCGTGCTCTTGCCAACGCCAGAGGGCCCCACGATGGCCAGTGTCTCTCCATTAAAGACAGACAGGTCTAGATCCCGAAAGGGACAGACGGCCCGGGGCCCATCGGAGAACTGCTTGGTGAGCCCAATGGCCTCCAGCACGGGCGGGTCAATCATGTCGGAGTGCCTCGGCCGGATCGGTGTTGGCCGCTCGCCAGCTCGGGTAGACCGTGGCCAAGAGCGACAGAATCAAGGAGACAAGCCCCACCTGGACAACGTCCTGGAGGCGCAGGTCACTGGGCAGCTGATTGATCAGGTAGATGCCCTTGGGAAGGACCTGGAACCCGAACCAGGTCTCCAGCGACGCAACCCAGGCGCCGATGTTCAAGGCCCCCGTCACGCCCATGGCCAGACCGAGCAGGACACCGAGCACGCCAAGGCTCGCACCCTGCACCATGAAGATCAGCAGAATCGATGTGCGCTGCGCCCCCAGCGTGCGCAGAATGGCAATGTCACCGCGCTTGTCCATCACAGTCATGACGAGCATGGAGACCAGGTTGAAGGCCGCCACTGCAATGATCAGCGTGAGGATGATGAACATCATTCGCTTCTCGAGCTGCACGGCCGCAAACCAGTTTCGGTTCTCTTGGGTCCAGTCTCTGGCCACCAGGCCCGACGGCAGTTGAACACCCACTGCACTGCTCACCGCTGGCGCCGACTGCATGTCCGACAATCGCGCACGAAGCCCCACCAGGGCCTGGCCCCGGAAAAAGGCCAGGGCATCCTGTTGGTGGATGAAGACGAGGGCGCTGTCGTAGTCGTGGTGACCGGATGCAAAGATGCCAACCACCTCGAAGGTTTTCATTCGGGGAAGGATCCCAGCGGGCCCGGCTGCAGTATCTGCCGTGACAAGGCTCAGACCGTCTCCCACGGAGAGGCTCATGGTGATGGCCAGCTCACGGCCAATCACCACACCAAACCGCCGCTCGGACAGGGCCTTCAGTGAGCCGGCATCCAGGGACTGAAGTGCGGGTGTGACACCGACCTCTTGTGTGGGGTCGATCCCGCGGATCATCAGGCCTTTCATCTGATCACCCCTCACCGTCATGGCCTGCCCCACCACGAAGGGAGCCGTGGCGAGAACACCGGGCTGGCCTGAAAGAAGCGACTTGGCTGCATCGAGTTCATCGGCATCGGCTGCGAGGGCGAGCACCTCGACATGCGAGAGCACGCCGAGCATGCGATCGCGGACCTCCTTCTGGAAGCCATTCATGACGGAGAGCACGATGATCAGCGCGGCCACGCCGAGGCCAATGCCTGCGGTGGCCATGAAGGAAATAAAGTTGACGAACCGTGTCGAGCGGCCGGCGCGGGTGTAGCGGAGCCCGACGTGCAGTTCAAAGCGCATGAAATGAGTTTGCCATACTCCCCTCATGAACAATCCACTGATGGTTGATGCCGGCCTCGTGACCCAGGCCGAGGCGACAAGCCTGCGGCGTTGGGCCCAAGACCATGCAGACGAAGCCGTGCTGCGGGTGGACGACGCCGTGTCTCGTGGGCTCTCTCTCATCCTGGCCCGCCGAGCGGTGGTCTACCAAGACCCGCACAGCCTTCCCGCCCTGCCACTGCCCGGCCACATGGCCTGGTGGGCCAGCCGATGGGCCAGCCAGTGTGGGACCACGGCGACGGCCTTTCCCTGGGCCGCATTGCTGGCCGAGCAGGATGGCCTTCGCCCAACCCCCGATGAGGTCTGGCTTGTGTTGACGCCGGGGGCCCTGGCCATGACCCCGCAGCAGGTCGGCCTGCGATTCCCCCTGCGGCCATTGACCCTCCCCCCACCTGCAATGGACGCACTCAAAAACGAGCTCGCTCACCTCGGCCAGGTGATCTCCGGTGGGAGTGGCCAGCTCTACCTGCACATGCCCCCGAGCACGGACACAGACGACTTTGAGCTGATCACAGCCCATCCGAGTGTCTTGGCCGGCCAGCACCTGCCAGACTTCGAGCCACGGGGCCGCAGCGCTCGAGCCTGGCGCCACGCGACCCACCGGGTTCAAATGGCATGGCATGCGCTGTCTGAGCGGTTGGATGCCCCCATGACCGTCGATACCTTGTGGGCTTGGGGCGCGGGCGCTGCAACGTCGGCAGCCGACCCCAAACGGCCTCGCCTTCCGCCGACTCCTGCGTGTATGGACCTCTCCAACAGTGCGGAGCCGGCCCGCGACTGGTTCGAGACCTGGCGCAACTGGCTGACAACGCTTGGCAACAGACCCGAGGCTTCCTTGGTGGCCGCGCATCAATGGTCGGCATTCACGTTTGAGCCGATTCCTTGGCATCGGCAGGCCTGGCACAGGCTTTCCCAAGGCCGGCCAAGCCTTTCGGATCTTCCCCGCCACCTGGCCATTCCCGACCCAACGGATTCCATGGGAGCGGCCCTCGCATGACCCCCATTCCACTGGAGGACCGGGCAGAACGACCAGACCTGAAGGCCAGGCTGGCGGCGCAGGGCCTGCCGCCCATCCTTTCAGACCTCCTGGCCCGCCGGGGCATCGAGAGCACCGATGAACTCGACACCTCCCTGATTCGCCTGCACCCGCCGCACGCACTCACCGGTGCACCAGAGGCGGCAGCCAGCCTCGGAGAGGCCATCCAACGGGGTGCCTCCATTCTCATCGTGGGTGACTACGATGCCGACGGTGCCACCGCCACGGCCGTGATGGTCAGGGGGCTGCGAAAGTTCGGCGCACAGGTGGAGTTTCTCGTGCCGGATCGATTTGCCTTTGGCTACGGGCTCACGCCCGCCTTGGTGGAACACGCCCGGCAGCGCTTCTCTCCACTGCCCGACTGGCTCATCACCGTGGACAATGGGGTCTCGAGCCATGCGGGGGTGTCCGCAGCCCAGGCCCTTGGCCTCGAAGTGCTGGTCACGGACCATCACCTGCCCGGCCCCAGCCTGCCCGCCACCCGCATCCTCAATCCACAACTTCCGGGCTGCCAATTTCCCAGCAAACACCTGGCCGGCGTGGGCGTGGCCTTCTACCTCATCATGGCCGTGCGGGCCTGGCTCACCAGACAAGATCACTTCCGCGGGGATGCTCCGCGCATCGATGACCTCCTGCCGTTGGTGGCGCTGGGCACTGTGGCAGACCTGGTCAGCCTCGATGCAAACAACCGCCGGCTGGTCGCCCAAGGCCTTCAGCGCATTCGCAAAGGGGTGCTGCCGCCAGGGCTTGCCGCCCTCTTCCAGACCGCTGGACGTCCTGCGGGCCATGCCAGCGCAGCAGACCTTGGCTTTTCGATCGGCCCGCGGCTCAACGCCGCCGGCAGGCTCGCAGACATGTCAATCGGCATCCGATGCCTTGTCACGGACAACACGCAGGAGGCCTTCGAGCTCGCCCAATCGCTGGATGCCCTGAATCGAGATCGGCGGTCACTCGAGGCAGACAATCGAGACCAGGCCTTGGCCCAGCTGGCCGCCATGCCCGAGGTCGAGCATCGCAAGGGACTGGTGCTCTTCGATGATGGCTGGCACCAGGGTGTGGTGGGACTGATCGCCAGCCGAGTCAAGGACAAGGCCCACCGCCCCACCATTGTGTTTGCGCCCGACCAGGACGGACAAGCCCTGAAGGGCTCCGGCCGTTCCATTCCCGGAGTTCACCTGCGCGATGTACTAGAGCGGGTGGACAGCCAGCAGCCCGGCCTGATCAAGGCATTTGGTGGGCATGCCATGGCCGCGGGCCTCTCCATTGAGCGAACCGCCCTGCCAGCCTTCGAGGCCGCATTCGAGGCTGCGGTGGGGGACTTCTCAAGTCCAGAGCTCTTCTCCCGCAGCCTGCTGACCGACGGGGAGTTGCCTGCGGAGGCCCACACGGTGGCACTGGCGGATTCCCTCTCCGAGGTGATCTGGGGGCAAGGCTTCCCACCGCCGCTTTTTCGTGGTCGTTTCATCCTCCGACAGCAGCGAGTCCTGAAGGATGCCCATTTAAAAATGACACTCTCACCTGTGGCCTCGCCGGCCCATCGGTTCGAGGCCATTTGGTTCAACGGACCATCAAGCCTGCCCGCGGAGGCCAGCCTGGCCTACGCGCTCTCTGTCAATGAGTGGCAGGGCAGCAGATCGCTTCAGCTCCTGGTCTCGGGCATGGGCCCGACGCAGTAAACTAGACCGTTATGGAACCAGAACGCCTGAATCAGATTGGGGACTCCCTCGAGGACCTCAAAGCCCGGACCATCGACCTTCGGAGGTATCTTTGACTTCGATGCCAAGGCCAGACGCCTAGCAGAGGTCGAGCGTCTCTCCGAGGACCCAACCCTCTGGGAGGACCCCAAAAAAGCCCAGGATGTCGGCCGAGAGCGCAAGGCGCTTGAATCGGTGGTGCTCAGCCTTCGCGACATCGACCAGGCCATCGCCGATGGACTCGACCTCTACGCCATGGCCCGAGAGGAGAGCGATGAGGACACCCTGCTCGCCGTAGAGGCCGACACTGCAAAAATTGGCGAACAGGTTGCTGGCCTTGAGTTTCGGCGAATGTTCTCCAACCCCTCCGACCCGTCCAATTGTTTTCTCGACATTCAGGCCGGCGCCGGCGGCACCGAGGCCTGCGACTGGGCCTCCATGCTGCTGCGGCAGTACCTGCGCTATTGCGAACGCAAGGGCTTCAAGGTAGACGTGCTCGAGGCCTCCGATGGTGATGTGGCTGGTATCAAGTCCGCCTCGATCAAGGTCTCGGGCGACTACGCCTTTGGATTTCTGCGGACCGAGACCGGGGTGCACCGACTGGTGCGCAAGTCGCCATTCGACTCCAGCGGTGGGCGCCACACCTCGTTCGCATCGGTCTTCGTCTACCCGGAGGTCGATGACTCGATTGAGATTGACATCAACCCAGCCGATGTTCGAACCGACACCTACCGGGCCTCAGGAGCCGGCGGCCAGCACATCAACAAGACCGACTCCGCTGTTCGACTCACCCACCTGCCCACAGGCATCGTGGTGCAGTGTCAGAACGATCGATCCCAGCACCGCAACCGAGATGAGGCATGGCAGATGCTGAAATCACGTCTCTTTGAACACGAGATGCGCAAGCGCATGGCCGAGCAGCAGAAGCTCGAAGACAGCAAGACCGATGTCGGCTGGGGCCATCAGATTCGAAGCTATGTGCTGGATCAGTCACGCATCAAAGACCTCCGAACCAACGTCGAAATATCCAACACCCAAAAGGTGCTCGATGGGGACCTCGACCCCTTCATCGAGGCCAGCCTAAAGGCAGCCGTCTAACCATGCCCAACCAAGACCCATCGGCCACGCCGAACAGCATCCCCGCAGCCACCGACGAGAGCCAAATCCTCTCGGAGCGCCGCCAGAAGTTGCACGCCTTGCGCGCATCGGGTCAGCCGGCCTACCCCAACGACGTTCGTCCAAGCCATCGGGCTGAACCTCTTCACGAGCGTTACGCCATTCATTCCAGAGAGACGCTGGAGTCTGAGCATGTGGCCGTGGCGCTTGCGGGCCGAATCATGCTCAAACGGGTACAAGGCAAGGCAAGCTTTCTCACGCTGCAGGACGCCACTGGCCGCATCCAGCTCTACCTCAATGACGAAGGTGTTGGTGCGGAGGCCCACGAGGAGATCAAGCACTGGGACCTCGGAGACCAGATTGCGTGCGAGGGTGTGCTCTTCAAGACCATGAAGGGCGAGCTCTCGGTTCGGTGCCATCGCCTGCGCATGGTGGCCAAAGGCCTCAGGCCACTGCCCGACAAGTTTCACGGTTTGCATGACACCGAGACCCGCTATCGCCAGCGCTATGTCGACCTGATCGTGAACCCAGACTCCCGGCATGTCTTTGTCACGCGCTCCAAGGCCTTGTCCGCCCTGCGCAGCTTCATGACCGACCACAGCTTTCTGGAGGTCGAGACGCCCATGCTGCACCCCATCCCCGGAGGGGCTGCAGCCAAGCCATTTGTCACGCACCACAATGCGCTTGCCCAGGAGATGTTCCTTCGGATCGCACCCGAGCTCTACCTCAAGCGCCTGCTGGTGGGCGGCTTTGAGCGGGTCTATGAGGTGAATCGAAACTTTCGGAACGAGGGGCTCAGCCCACGGCACAACCCTGAATTCACCATGATGGAGTTCTATGCGGCCTACACGGACTACCGTTGGGTCATGGACTTCACCGAATCGGTTCTTCGTCACCTCGCAGAGGTGACCACGGGCAGCGCCGTGCTGAGCTACGCTGGCCAGACGGTCGATCTCAGCCAGCCTTTCGAGCGACTCACCATTGTTCAGGCCATCCTGCGCCATGCGCCCGACATTCCTGCAGAGTCGCTCGAAAACATCGATGCGTTATCGGCCTTGTTGCGCAAGAGAGGAGCCGATCTCTCCAAGCCACCATTGCTCAATGCAGGCCTGGGCGCGCTGCAACTGGCGCTCTTCGAGGAGGTTGCAGAGGCAAAACTCTGGAATCCAACATTCATCATCGATTACCCCATTGAGGTCTCCCCACTGGCCCGCGCCTCGGATGCTCGACCCGGCATCACAGAGCGCTTTGAGCTCTTCATCACCGGCCGAGAGATCGCCAACGGCTTCTCAGAACTCAACGATCCGGAGGACCAGGCGGCTCGGTTCAGTGCTCAGGTGGAGGCCAAGGAGGCCGGGGATGAGGAGGCGATGTTCTTCGATGCTGATTACATTCGTGCACTCGAGGTCGGCATGCCCCCCGCGGGCGGCTGCGGCATCGGCATCGATCGGCTCGTGATGCTGCTCACCGACAGCCCCAGTATTCGTGATGTCATTCTCTTCCCCGCGCTGCGCCGCGAGGAATAATCTGGGTTTGAATTCATGCGGCCTCGCCCACACCGGATGACCCCTCGAGCCCTCACATCTCTCATGGCCTGTGCCCTGGTGGCCTTTGGAGGACCCACCGGACTACCAACCGCTGCAGCCTCACCCAGCTTCTCCAAGGACATCACGCGGCCCGCTGCGAGCAGCCAGTCATTCAAGACACGCGTGTTGGTCAGCGGGCTGGAGAACCCTTGGTCCTTGGCATGGCTGCCCGATGGCGACCTGCTGGTCACCGAGCGCAGCGGTCGGCTTCGGCGCATCTCCAAGGATTTCCGGCTCGACCCCAAGCCCATTGAGGGACTCCCCACGAACATCGTGGCCAGCGGCCAGGGTGGACTCTTTGATGTCCTTCCCCACCCCAACCATCGACAGAATCGCATCCTGTTCTTCTCGTATGCAGAGGGCGACCTGCCCGGCCGAATGGCCTCCTCCGGCACCGCCGTGGCCCGGGCCCGTCTCGATGGACACACCCTCAAAGACGTGGAGGTTCTGTTTCGAATGCTGCCGAAGTCCCGAGGTGGCCGACACTTCGGCGGCCGGCTGGTGATCGACCGGCAGGGACATCTCTACCTGGGACTTGGCGACCGAGGGGAAGAGGACCGCGCCCAGAAGGCTGGCGACCATGCGGGCAGCGTGATTCGTTTGCCGAGCAACGGCACCGGTGCGCCAGAGGTCTTCAGTCGAGGACATCGCAACATTCAGGGCTTTGCCATGCACCCAGCCACTGGCGAACTCTGGGCCCACGAGCACGGCCCTCAGGGTGGTGACGAGGTCAACATTGTGCGTGCTGGCCGAAACTACGGCTGGCCCACCATCACCTACGGCGTGAATTACGTCACGGGAACGAAGATTGGGGAGGGTCAGCAAAAGCCAGGCCTCGAGCAGCCCGTTCATGTCTGGATCCCATCCATCGCACCGTCGGGCATGGCCTTCTATGTAGGCACTCCGTTCCCAGCATGGCACAACAGCATCTTGGTCGGTGCCCTTCGTGGGCAGAGCTTGGTGCGTCTTGGCCTCAATGAAGACCGGGTGGTCTCGGAGGAGCGGCTCTTGGTCGGCGAAGTCGGCCGGATCCGCGATGTCCGAGTGGGCCCAGATGGCCTCGTCTACCTCCTCACGGATGAATCAGACGGCCAGCTCATTCGGCTTGAGCCGCGATAACACTCCAAAAAATCTGCTCACTCACGTGCGTGGTTGATGGTGTAGCGAGGAATTTCCACCTCCAGGGCCTTGTCAGCCACTGCGACCTGGCAAGACAGCCTCGACTGCGCGCTCAGACCCCAGGCTCGATCGAGAAGATCATCCTCGTCTTCCTCCGAGGGCGTGAGGCTGTCAAAGCCCTTGCGAACAATGACATGACACGTGGTGCAGGCCTTGCTCATCTCACAGGCATGCTCGATGTCGATGCCATGGGCCAGAAGGCTGCGGCACAGATTCTCACCTTCAGCCACATCAAACACAGCCCCATCAGGGCAGATCTCCACATGCGGAAGCACACGAATTTGAGGCATCACACCACTCGCTTATAAATTTTGAATTGACTGCCCGGACAATGCCTGTGAGACAGCACGGTCCATTCGCCGGGCGGCAAAGGGATCGGTCAGCGCAGACAACCGCTCAGTGGCGGCCCGAAGACCTTCGACATCCTGGCCGCCGCACACAGCGCGACAGTCGGTCATGGCCGCATCGATCTCGGAGCGCTCTGCTGGGCTGAGGAGGTCGCCATCAGCCTCCAGTGCAGCCGAGATCAGCTCGAGGAGCTGCTGGCTCTCGACCTGTTGCTCCCGCAGCGCACGGGCCTGCATGTCCACCTTGGCATGCGTGAAACTCTGCTCGAGCATGCTCGCGATCTCAGCATCGGTGAGCCCATAAGAAGGCCGCACCTCAATGCTGGCCTGAACCCCGGAGCCAAGCTCTTGGGCAGACACAGACAACAGACCATCGGCATCGACCTGGAAGTGGACGCGAATGCGGGCTGCACCGGCTGCCATCGGCGGGAATCCACGCAGCTCGAATCGGGCCAGTGAGCGACAGTCTGAGACCAGCTCTCGCTCGCCCTGGACCACATGCAGGGCCATCGCCGTCTGGCCGTCTTTGTAGGTCGTGAACTCCTGCGCACGGGCCACGGGAATGGGCGTATTGCGGGGAATGACCTTCTCCACCAGGTCTCCCATCGTCTCGAGGCCAAGACTGAGCGGAAGGACATCCAGCAACAGCCAGTCATCGCCATCTGGGCGATTTCCGGCCAGCAGATTGGCCTGAAGGGCGGCACCAATGGCCACGACCTCATCGGGATGAATGTCTGCCTTCGGACGCTGTTGGAAGAAGGCCTCAGCAGCCGCCCGAACGTTGACCAGTCGAGTTGACCCACCGACCAGTACCACGCCCTGAATCTGAGCGGGCGACAGGCCAGCATCTGACATGGCCCGCGCACAGGCGTCGATGCTGCGGTCGACCAGCGGCTTGGTCAGGACCTGAAACTCGGCCTGAGAGATCATCGCCAGCGGCCTTGTGCCGTCACCCCGGTTCCACTCCGACGAGACCCGCTCGGAGAATGAGGAGGCACCCGAGAGTGCCTCCTTGAGCCGCCTGGCCATGCGAAGCAGGCTGCGCCATTCCGAGGCATTGAGGTCGCCCGACTGCAGACCCCAGCCCGCGAGCCAGTGGTGTGCAAGCAGTGCATCGAAATCATCGCCACCCAGGGCGGGATCACCACCCGTGGCCACCACCTCGAAAACGCCCTTGGTGAGGCGCAGAATGGAAATGTCAAAGGTGCCGCCACCCAGGTCGTATACAGCGTAGAGGCCCTCCGCACCGGACTCCAGCCCATAGGCCAAGGCCGCCGCGGTGGGTTCATTGAGCAGTCGCAAGACATTGATGCCCGCGAGGCTTGCCGCATCCTTCGTGGCCTGACGCTGGGCGTCATCGAAATAGGCCGGCACTGTGATCACCGCACCAACCAGCTCATCCCCAAGGGTCTGCTCCGCCTGGGCCTTGAGCACCTTGAGAATTTCGGCTGAAAAGGCCACCGGCGAGACTGGGCCATATGCTGTCTGGACCTTGAGCACGCCACCGGAGTCGGGGGAGAAGTCGTAGGGCAGTTCGAGCGCCTTTGCATCGGCCTCGCCACGGCCCATGAGGCGCTTGAGCGAGACGAGTGTGTTGAGCGGGTCATCGGACACAGCCGACAATGCGTCGGTTCCGACCGACAACACGCCCTGATCGCCATATCGAACCGCCGATGGAATGAGCCGCTCACCCTGCAGATTGGGCAGAATCTCAGCAGAGCCAGAGCGGACTGCTGCCACCAATGAATGTGTGGTGCCGAGGTCGATGCCCACCGCCAGCCTTCGCTGATGAGGAACCGTGGACTGGCCCGGCTCGGCAATCTGTAACAGGGCCATCGTCTAACGATCCAGGTCTTGAAGAAATTTCTCGAGGAAATGCAGTGCACGAACTTGCAGCACGGCCTCGGCGTAATCAGCTTGAATGTCAATCAGCGCTGCCAGTCGGGCGATGCTGGCGTCTCTCTCGGTCCGGGCCTCGTCTCTGATCTTCATACAGGCCTGCACTCGGGCTTCCTGGGAGGGCGCCGCCTTGGCCTCCTCGAGCGACTCTCGAAGCGTCATCTGTGCCTCTAAGAAAGCCACCGGCATGGCGGTATTGCGCTCTGCCTCCACCGCGTGACCCTTTCGCTCGAGCAGGTAGGTTGCACGAGCGATCGGCGACTTCAATGTCTTGTAGGCCTCATTCAGATGTGTCGACCACTGCAGGGCGAGCCGACGCTGCGCGTCTGTGCCCGCAGAGAAGCGATCGGGATGCACCACTGCCTGAAGACGTCGCCAGGCCCCGTCCAGCCTCTGCTGGTCTATGTCAAAGACTTCCGGCAGACCCAAGAGGCTGAAATAATCTTGCGTCAGAAGGCCAGAAGCGGGCGAAGCCTCAGACCTGGAAAGATTCACCGCAGCCGCACTCACTCTTCACATTGGGGTTCTCGAATCGGAAGCCCTCGTTGAGGCCCTCACGCGCAAAATCGAGCTGCGTGCCATCGATATAAGGCAGGCTCTTGGGGTCCACGAACACTGTGACGCCATGACTCTCAAAAGACATGTCCTCTGTGGCAACGTCATCGACGAACTCAAGCTTGTAGGCCAGGCCAGAGCAGCCCGTTGTGCGAACACCCAGGCGAATCCCGACACCCTTCCCACGCTTCTCGATGTAACGAGACACGTGCTGCGCAGCGCGTTCAGTCAGCGTGATGGCCATGCTTTTTCTTGTAATCTTCGATCGCCGCCTTGATGGCATCTTCCGCAAGGATGGAGCAGTGGATCTTCACTGGCGGAAGCGCGAGCTCGTTGGCAATCTCTGTGTTCTTGAGGGCCATGGCCTCATCCAGGGTCTTGCCCTTGACCCACTCCGTGACGAGTGACGAGGACGCAATCGCGGAGCCACAGCCATAGGTCTTGAACCGGGCATCCTCAATCACACCCGCCTCGCTCACCTTGATCTGTAGTTTCATGACGTCTCCACAGGCAGGGGCACCCACCATGCCGGTGCCGACGTTGGGATCATCCTTGTCGAGCGAGCCAACGTTCCTGGGATTCTCGTAATGATCGATGACCTTCTCGCTATATGCCATGACGGTTCTCCTGGATGGGTGATGGGATTAGTGGGCGGCCCACTGAATGGTGCTGAGATCGACGCCCTCTTTCACCAACTCCCAGAGGGGTGACATCTCACGCAATTTGGCAACCTTGTCCTTGAGCAAGGAAATGGTGAAGTCAACATCGGCTTCGGTGGTGTAGCGACCGATCGAGAAGCGAATTGATGAGTGTGCTAGCTCGTCGCTACGGCCCAGTGCACGAAGCACATAAGACGGCTCCAGGCTCGCACTCGTGCAGGCTGAGCCAGACGAGACGGCAATGCCCTTGATGGCCATGAGCAGCGATTCACCCTCGACGTAATTGAAGCTGACATTGAGGTTATGCGGCACCCGCGCCTCGAGATCACCGTTGAGATAGACAGCCTCGATTTCAGAGAGGCCCTTCCAGAGACGATCTCGCAGCATTCGAATGCGTTCATTTTCAGCCGCCATCTCAGCCTTGGCGAAGGCAAAGGCCGCACCCATGCCAACAATCTGGTGGGTTGGCAGCGTGCCGGAGCGCATCCCGCGCTCGTGCCCACCACCATGGATTAGCGGCTCCAGACGAATGCGCGGCTTTCTGCGGACAAAAAGTGCTCCGATGCCTTTTGGACCATAAGTCTTGTGGGCCGAGAAGCTCATGAGATCGACCTTCAGGCTCTGAAGATCGATCTGCACCTTGCCAGTGGCCTGCGCACTGTCGACGTGGAAGATGATTCCGCGGCCACGGCAGAATTCGCCGATCTTGGGGATGTCTTGAATGACCCCGATCTCGTTGTTCACAAACATGACCGACACCAGGATGGTGTCAGGACGGACGGCGGCCTCGAAGGCGGCAAAGTCAATCAGGCCGTCTGCCTGGACGTCGAGGTAGGTCACCTCAAAGCCCTCTCGCTCGAGCTCACGGCAGGTGTCGAGGGTGGCCTTGTGCTCGGTTTTCACCGTGATCACATGGCGGCCTTTGTCCTTGTAGAAGTGTGCGGCACCCTTGATGGCGAGGTTAATGGACTCGGTGGCGCCAGAAGTCCAGACCAGCTCTTTTGGGTCACAGCCCACAAGGTCTGCAACCTGCTGCCTGGCAGTCTCCACGGCCTCCTCGGCCTTCCAGCCATAGGCGTGGCTACGGGATGCAGGATTGCCAAAATCCTCGCGAAGGAACGGCAACAAGGCGTCGACCACCCGCGGGTCAACCGGCGTGGTGGCGGAGTAATCGAGGTAAATCGGTGCGATGGGTGCGTTCATGTGGGCTCAGTGGGCGGCGGATTCACGGTCATCGTGAAAGACGACATTTCGGGTCACGGGTTGATGAGACATGGACTGCTTCTCGCGCTGCTCATCGACGAGGTCTTGCAGCGTGATGGAGTCGAGAAAATCAACCATGTGCCGGTTCAGACTGGCCCAGAGTTCGTGGGTCATGCACACCTGGTCGTCGTGGCAGTTTTGCTTGCCGCCACACTGCGTGGCGTCGAGCGGCTCATCGACCGCGTAAATGATGTCGGCCACCGTGAGTTCTTTTGCGGAGCGGGCCAGTCGATACCCTCCCCCAGGGCCGCGCATGGACTCCACCAGCTCATGGCGGCGAAGACGGCCGAACAGCTGTTCGAGGTAAGACAGCGAAATGCGCTGGCGCTGGCTGATGGCAGACAACGTAACAGGGCCCTTGTCTTGGCGCAGGCCAAGATCAATCATGGCAGTGACAGCGAAACGACCTTTGGTGGTGAGGCGCATTCAAAACCCTCCTATTTCCTGAGCGATTTAGTCGGGAGTTTAGAGTATCCGAGTGAATTACTCAACCTTTACTAGAAAGGGCCGCGCCAGCGACCCTTTCCATTGACGAGGGCGGCCCGCCGCCGGGGAGCAGAACCCCGAGGCGAAATCCGTTTGGCCGTTTAAGCCGCCGCCACCATGCTCGCCCGACGGCGAACCACCTCCATCAGGCCATTGCACGCGTCCTCGATGTGGTCGAGGGCCTGCTCAAAGCCCTGGCTGCCGCCGTGATACGGATCGCTCACGATTGCAGCCTCATACTCCGTGGCAAAGCGCATCAGCAGTTGCAGCTTATGCTGCAGGCCCCGTGGGGCGGTGCGCTGGAGCAACGCGAGGTTGTCCCAGTCCATGGCCAGGATGTAGTCGTACTCGCTGAAGTCCTTCATTTCGACCTTGCGGGCCAGGTGGCCGCTCAGGTCGTACCCGCGCTTCTGGGCCGTGGCGGTGGCGCGAGGGTCCGCAGCCTCACCCGCGTGAAAAGCGTGAGTGCCGGCTGAGTCCGCCTGAACCAGCTCGCTCAGGCCTGCCGTGCGAACCATGTGGTCGAAAACGGCCTTGGCCGTGGGTGAGCGACAAATGTTGCCCATGCAGACAAATAGAACCTTTGTCGGCATGCCAACAACCTTGGGCGCAGACGATTCAGGCTTCTTGGGTGCAGGACGGCTCATGTTTTGGCTTCCTTTTTTTATAGAGTGGGTGGGCGTGGATTAGGCAGCGCGGCTTGCCCGGGCAGCGCTGGTTGGGGAGGACTCGGGCTCGACCTGGTCGTGCAGGCGGCCGGCACCAAACACGCGCGCCTTCAGGCGTGCGAGCTGATCCCGGGCCTGAGCGGCCTTCTCGAACTCGAGGTTTCTTGCGTGCTCGAGCATCTGCTTCTCGAGCCGCGCAATTTCGCGCGAGAGCTCCTTCTCGGATAGGTCGACCAGGTCGGCGGCGCGATTGGCCATGGCGTCGGCCTCGCGCTGCTTGGACTTGTTCGACATGACGCCGTCGATGAGGTCTCGAATTTCCTTGACCACGCCCATGGGCGTGATGCCGTGCTCGGCATTGAAGGCCAACTGCTTGTTTCGGCGCCGCTCCGTCTCACCCATGGCCCTCTGCATCGAGGCGGTGACACGATCAGCGTACAGAATGGCGCGACCCCCGATGTTACGGGCCGCCCGGCCGATGGTCTGGATCAGGCTGCGGTCGCTTCTCAGGAAGCCTTCTTTGTCGGCATCCAGAATGGCCACCAAGGAGACCTCGGGAATGTCCAGGCCTTCACGCAACAGGTTAATGCCCACCAGCACATCGAAACTGCCCAGGCGCAAATCTCGGAGGATCTCGACCCGCTCCACGGTATCGATGTCGGAGTGGAGGTAGCGAACCCGAATGCCATTGTCGGAGAGGTAGTCGGTGAGATCCTCTGACATGCGTTTGGTGAGGGTGGTGACCAGCACCCGCTCGTTCTTGGCCACCCGAATCTGGATCTCTGAGAGAAGGTCGTCGACCTGTGTCTTGGCAGGGCGAACCTCAATGGCCGGGTCTACCAGCCCAGTGGGCCGCACGACCTGTTCCACGACATCGCCGCCGGAGCGATCGAGTTCGTACTGACCGGGTGTGGCCGACACAAAAACCACTTGCCGGAGCTTTGGCTCGAGCTCGTCAAACCGCAGGGGCCGGTTGTCGAGGGCCGATGGCAGCCGGAAGCCGAAATCGACCAGGGTCTCCTTGCGAGAGCGGTCTCCCCGGTACATGCCGCCCAGTTGGCCCACCATCACGTGGGATTCATCCATGAAAATGATGGCATCGGCAGGCAGGTAATCGATGAGGGTGGGGGGCGGCGCGCCCGGCTCCGCACCGGACAGGTGCCTGCTGTAGTTCTCAATGCCCTTGCAAAAACCAAGCTCCCCAAGCATTTCAAGGTCGAAGCGCGTGCGCTGCTCAATGCGCTGGGCCTCCACGAGCTTGCCCTGCGACACAAACCATTTCGATCGCTCCACCAGCTCGGCCTTGATGGTCTCCACCGCCCGCAAGACCACCTCACGAGGCGTGACATAGTGAGAGGACGGGTAGACCACGAACCGATTGAGCCGCTGCTGAAGTCGGCCTGTGAGGGGGTCGAAGAGTTGGAGCGACTCCACTTCGTCGTCGAAGAGTTCTACCCGCAGGCCACTCTCAAAATGCTCAGCCGGAAAGATGTCGATGGTGTCGCCGCGCACCCGGAAATGACCACGCACGAACTCGGCGTCGTTGCGCTGGTATTGCATGCGAACCAGCTGGGCGATGAGGTCTCGCTGGGAGAGTTTGTCCCCGACACGCATCGACAGGACCATGGCGTGGTAATCGGCCGGATTACCGATGCCATAGATGCAAGAGACCGTGGCCACAATGATGGTGTCCCGGCGTTCGAGCAGCGATTTTGTGGCTGAAAGACGCATCTGCTCGATGTGCTCATTGATGGCCGAATCCTTCTCGATGAAAAGATCCCGCTGGGGCACATAGGCTTCTGGCTGGTAGTAATCGTAGTAAGAGACAAAGTATTCCACCGCATTTCGCGGGAAAAACTCGCGCATTTCAGCGTAGAGCTGGGCTGCAAGGGTCTTGTTCGGGGCCAACACCAGGGCCGGACGACCCGTTTTGGCGATCACATGGGCCATGCTGAAGGTCTTGCCGGAGCCCGTCACCCCCAGCAGCGTCTGGTAGGCCAGCCCCTCACCCAGCCCATCGCACAGGCGCGCGATGGCCTCGGGCTGATCGCCGGCTGGGGAGAAGGGGGCCACCAATTCAAAGGGGCTGTCTGGGTAATTAACGGCTTGTAATGCCATGGTAATCTTTCGAGCAATCGGCTATTTTCCCTGTGTGTCCGCCAAATTTCCAATCCTTTTTTTGCTGGATCCCTCTTGACAAACCCCCCATGACCGCCTCCCTCTTCGCCAACGTTGAGCGCGCGCCGCGCGACCCCATCCTCGGTCTGACCGAGGCCTTTCAGGCCGACAACCGCCCGAACAAGGTCAACCTCGGGGTGGGTGTCTATTACGACGATAATGGCAAGTTACCGTTACTTAGGTGCATAAAGGAAGCAGAAGCGCAAAGAGTGTCGGCTGCGCCGGCCCGCGGCTACCAGCCCATCGAGGGGGCCGTGGCCTACAACCAAGCCGTCCAAAACCTGCTTTTTGGGGCCGATAGTCCGGTGCTCAAGGCCCAGCGAGTGGTCACCATTGAGGCCCTCGGGGGCACGGGCGCGCTGAAGGTGGGGGCCGATTACCTCCGTCGCCTGCTTCCCGAGGCCAAGGTGGCCATCAGCGACCCCAGCTGGGAGAACCACCGGGCACTTTTCGAGATGGCCGGATTCGAGGTGCTCACCTACCGCTACTACGACGCCAAAACCCGGGGTGTCGATGCCAAAGGCATGCTCGAGAGCCTTCAGTCGCTGCCGAGGGGCACCATCTTGGTGCTCCATGCCTGCTGCCACAACCCCACGGGGGTCGACCTCTCTGCAGACCAATGGTCCTCTGTGATCGCCGCCATCCAGGCCGCGGGCCACATTCCGTTTCTCGACATGGCCTACCAGGGATTTGGCGAGGGCATTGCCCAGGATGCTGCCGTGCTGAACGCCTTCCTGTCTTCCGGCATGTCCTTTCTGGTGTCGAGCTCGTTTTCGAAGTCTTTCTCCCTTTACGGCGAGCGAGTGGGCGCTCTGTCCATCGTGACCCAATCGGCCGACGAGGCCAGCCGGGTTCTGAGCCAGGTCAAGAGAACCATTCGCACGAACTACTCCAACCCTCCCACCCACGGCGGCGCCGTGGTGGCCATGGTGCTGTCCACCCCCACCCTGCGGGCCACCTGGGAGGCGGAACTCGCTGAGATGCGAGACCGCATCAAGGCCATGCGCAAGGGCTTGGCAGATGGCCTGAAGGCCCGAGGATTCAAGGGCGACGTGGGCTTCATCACCAGCCAACGCGGCATGTTCAGTTACACCGGGCTCAGCAGTCAGCAGGTCGATCGGCTGCGAGAGGAATTTGGGGTCTACGCCGTCGGCACCGGCCGCATCTGCATTGCAGCGCTCAACAGCCAGAACCTTGAGCGGGTCTGCGATGCCATCGCCGCGGTGAGCGGTTAAGCCGGGCAGCCAAGAGGGATTAAGGCTTGCCCTAATCCCAAAGGACTGAAAACTCAGGTTAGATGGGGCCTCTTTCCATAGGAGGTTCCCCCATGCGTTCAAGCCTGACCCGCCGGCCCTTCGTGGCGCTGGCCACCGCAGTCGCCCTGGCTGCGTCCATCGCACCGCTCTCCGCCCATGCCTGGCCGAGCAAAGACAAGCCCGTGACCATCATCTCGGTCTTCCCCCCAGGAGGCTCCGTCGATCAGATGTCGCGTCTCTTCGCCGCCGAATTGGCCAAGACCACGGGCGGGCAATTCATTGTGGAAAACAAGGGCGGCGCCTCCGGCTCCATTGGAACGGCCGCATTGGCCAAGGCGGCTCCAGACGGCAACACCATTGCCGTGGTCTTTGACACCCACTCGGTCAACCCCTCCCTGATTCCCAACCTGCCCTTCGACACCCTGAAGGACCTAGCACCCGTGACCCTGGTGGGCACCGGCGGCATGGCGATCGCAGTTCACCCCAGCACGCCCTACAAAGATTTCAAAGAGTTGCTGGCGGCCGCCAAAGCCAAGCCCGACAGCATTAGCTATGGCTCCATCGGCACCGGCTCCCTGGGCCACCTGGCCATGGTGCAAG
>CAZPRT010000002.1:0-40911 GCA_964589205.1 uncultured Bordetella sp.
CATCAGGACCCTGCGAAATGTGACGGAAACGTCCTGCAAAGGTCGGCCACTGAACTTCCTCGCGCTTGGCTGACTTTCCATCCTTCGAGATGTCCAGAATGTCGATCCGGTTTCCTGTCGGGGTGCCGTGAATGCCGATGCCAGCGTAGCCCACCGCCAGCCGGCCCTCCCACTCCTTCCACTGCTTACCAACAAGGAAGACACTGCCACACATTCCTTGCGAGAGGCCGTTGTTGTTCCAGGCCGGCGTCATGGCCTTGGGGTAGGCTTTGGTATCGGTCATGGACATGAAGGCAGCACGCTTGGCGGGCTCCATGGCACCCATCTGGTTCGGAGAGTAGCCGCAGTAGTTATCCGGGCACTCACCTCGACCGTTTACGTTGCCACGTGGATCCCACCCACCGTTGCCCCCGTTGACGAGCTTGGTGACCTCGTCGCTGTGCCAGGGGCCGTTCTCGGAGATATACGGCTCGTTGGTGCCAGGACGGAAGGCGATGCCCTGAGGATTGCGAAACCCATAGGCAAAGATGCGTTTATCGAACCCAGCCGGTGGATTGTTCCCAGCGGCGGCCTTGCCATCGCGGTCCACTCGAAGAACCTTGCCACGAATCTCGGTCGGGCTTTGCGGGCCGGGGCCATTGTGGTTATCGCCCGTCGTGACATACAGGAAACCATCACCCGGATTAAAACGGAGGCGACCACCGTTGTGTGCACCCGGGCCACCGAAAGGATGGTTCGATGCCTTGGGCTTGTAGCCGATGTCATTGATGATCTCAACGATGTCCGAGACCGACTTGAGATCGGCACTGACCTTCATTCGCATCACGATGTTGTTGTAACCACCGTAGGTACGATTGGGGCCCTTGGAGCTTGAGTACAGGTAGACAAAACGATTCTTGTCGAATTCTGGATCAACTGCGACGCCCTGCACACCAGCTTGTCCATCACAGAAGAGATCATTCTTTGTTTGCGAGTAGCCTTTGCTTCCACCGACACCCAAAAGACGATTGACACCGCCGGCCGGAAGGCGGACAGACAAACCCTTGCACTTCTCGGTGAAGAACATCGTGTTGTCTTTTAAGAACGCCATATCCCATGGCGACTCTGTCTGAAGAAAGTTCTCTGCCTTGACCGTCAAGGCAGACGCGTTGCCGCTGGCCAGCAGCGATGCGGCCGCCAGCGCATACCCAACAATTGAAGCGCCTGATTTACTCATGATGTCCCCCGGATCGTTGTCGTTACGGCATTGGCCGTGGTGACAATCCTCTGGGACGCCCGCCTGAAGAAGAACTGGTGAATACCCTTAGATGGCGGAAGCGGTGAGATTCGAACTCACGGAAGGGTCGCCCCTTCGCCGGTTTTCAAGACCGGTGCATTCAACCGCTCTGCCACGCTTCCACGGGTCGTAGTGTAGCAAGAGGCTAGGCGAGGCATCCTCGGGCCGCAATGGG
This sequence comes from uncultured Bordetella sp., assembly GCA_964589205.1. Lineage (GTDB taxonomy): Bacteria > Pseudomonadota > Gammaproteobacteria > Burkholderiales > Burkholderiaceae_A > Hahnella. The sequence goes on from CAZPRT010000002.1 coordinate 1,452, forward strand.
CCAGACGTCCTTCACCAAACCCTTCTGGAGCACCACAAGGTGGTCGTAGAGGTTCACGGTGGGGTCACAATGGCCGGGGGCTATGCGAACGACATCCCCGAGCGCCACTGTTGCAGCCGCATCCACCTCCAGGACGCCGTGCTCATCGGATGCCTTCACATACCGGGCTCCGGCAATCCCAACCAACTCGGGCAGGCCAGAGTCGACACTGAAGGCCTTCAGGCCCGCATCGACCACAGCCCGCTGGGCCGTGGGCTGGCTCATGACGGTTGCCGCCACGAACAAGGACTGCTCAAAGGCCGGCATGGCGCTGCCCTCAAGCAGGTTTCGTCGATAGTCGACGTCCATGAACACAAACGAGCCCGGCTGCAATTCGTTATAAACCCCAGAGGCGGCCTCCAGCAAGTAACTGCCCGTGCCCGCCCCCGTGATGGTCTTGCAGACCACCCCCTCCTTGGCCAGGGCATCTCGAATCTGGGCCATTTTGGCCGATGCTGCGGCAATGGCTGCAGCCCGCTCGTCGGCCGAACGAAAATGCTGTGCAGCGCCATGGTAGCCCTGCAGGCCTGTGAAAGAGAGACCCGGTAGGCCAGACACGGTCATGGCCAAGGCAACCGCGGCCTGGGCGTCGGCCACGCCACAGCGGCCCTGGCCAACATCCACCTCAACCAGCACCTGAAGCACAAGCCCGGCTTGCACAGCAGCCGCCGACAAGGCCGCCGCCTGTCGTGGGTCGTCCACACAGCAGGCAAGGCGTGGGACCCGCCTGGCCAGACCCAGGTAACGCCGAAGCTTGGCCTCGCCAACAAACTCATTGGCGACCAGTATGTCCTCGATGCCATGGTCTGCGAAGACCTCTGCCTCACTCACCTTCTGACAGCAGATGCCCACGGCCCCCTTGGCCACCAATCGGCGGGCCAGCTCGGGGCACTTGTGACTCTTTGCATGCGGGCGCACCGCACCTGGAAAGTCCCGAAGCGATTCAAACAGACGGTCGACATTGCGCTCAAAGGCATCGAAGTCGAGGGTCAGGCAAGGTGTGTCGAGATCACGCAGGGCATGGCCCACCGAGGCCGGTACTGGGCTGCTCATGGGCGGTCCGACTCCTTCTTCTCACGCACTTCCACATCAATCACATCACCATCTGATGGGTTCGAGGGTCGACCCGACGGCGAGGCACCACCGCTCGGCGATGGCCCCTGCTGCTCGCGTCGGTGATGCACGCCTCGGCCGCCACCCACCTGAACACGCATGAGGCGCTGCCCCGTGGCCACGGCCAACAGAAAGGTCACGAAGGACACGGCCAGGCCGGCTGCCACACCCATCCAGTAGCCAGAAATGTGAAAGCCCGTGACGAGCTCCGCCACCACCAACAGCACCAGCCCGTTGAGCAGCGGAATGGCCAAGCCCAGACTCATCACGATGAAGGGCAGGCTCAGGAGCATGAGCAACGGTTTCAACGTGAGGTTCACGAGGGTGAGCACGAGTGCGCTGACTGCAACACTGGAGAAGCCATCAAACCAGAGGCTATCGAAGATGGCGTCGGTGATCCAGAGCGCCAAGGCTGCACTGATCCACATCCAGCCGAGCCGCACAAATGTGAGCTGCGAGAACATCACTAGGCCGTTTCCTGCCATTGCGGAACAAATGCACCCGCCCTCATCTGCGAGAGCCAGAATGCAGCAGAGAGCGTTTTGGCATCCGAGACCTCGCCCGCCTGAATGCGTGCAAAGAGCTCGTCAATGTCGAGCTCGACCACCTCCAGGCACTCGCCGGCCTCGCGCGCACTCTCCCCCGCCACGAGATCAGTGGCCAAAAAGAGGTGAATCACCTCGGTGGAATATGAAATGACGGGGTGCATGGGACCCAAGGAAGCCCAACGCCCGGCACGGTATCCCGTCTCTTCCTGAAGTTCCCGTTGGGCCGCCTGCAGCGGCGGCTCGCCAGCATCGAGCTTGCCCGCCGGAAACTCTAAAAAACTGCGGTTCAGCGGGTAGCGCCACTGACGCTCCATCAGGAGACGGTTCGCCCCGATGAGCGGCACAATGGCCGCCGCACCTGGATGGATCGTGTACTCCCGAATGCATGAATGACCGTCGGCCGCCGTGGCCACGTCGCGGTGAATTTTTAACAGCACCCCTTCATAGACGAGGTCTCCCGACTGTCGGGCCTCAGAGAGACCAGGGCTGGGCTCCCCGAGCAGTGGACGAGGCCGGGGATCCGGCAGGCTCATGAGCCGCTGGGCCGACGCCGAAGATGCCGCCAGACAAACGCGGGGTACGCCAGCACCAGAAAGAGCAAAAAGGTGATGGCGTAGAAGTTCCACGTTTGTGCGTGAACCCGACCCACCGCACCCTCCAACCCAAAGCCAATGAGCAGCATGAGCCCATAGCCCACGAACAGCTCCAATAGTCGAAAAAAGAATGGCTTGGGCCCACGCACCAACACGCCGAAACGTCGCTCCGTGAGGAATGGCAGGCTGGCCAGGGCAAGGCCAATCAGGAGCCAAAGAATGGCTGCAGAGTTGACGTTCACGTTCCGAGAGACACCCGAATGGCCTGAACACACCAGGCCATCAGTGGGCCAGGCAACACACCCAGCAGCAGCACGGCAATGCCGTTGGCCGAGAGAAGCGAACGCTGAACCTGGCAGATGCTGGGCACTGGGTGCTCCCGCACCGGCTCATCAAAGAACATCACCTTCACAATCCGCAGGTAAAAGAAGGCACCAATGAGGGAGGCCATCACGGCATAGACAGCCAACCCGACATAGCCCGCCATCACGGCGGATTCAAGCACCGCAAACTTCGCGTAGAACCCCACCGTGGGCGGAATGCCCGCCAGGGAGAACACAACGATGAGCATGATCCAGGCGAGGTCGGGACGCGTCTTGGCGAGCCCCTTGAAATCGTCCAAGGTGTCGAACTCAAAACCCTTCGAAGACGCAAGAAGGATCACACCAAAACTCCCCAATGTGGTGAGCGCATACGTGACCACGTAGAACATCGAGGCGCCGTAGGCATTCACGGCCCCATCGGTGCGTTCGCCCAGCACGCCGGAGGCAATCGCCAGCAGCATGAAGCCCATGTGGGCGATGGTGGAGTAGGCCAGAATGCGCTTGAGATTGGTCTGCACAAGTGCCACCAGGTTGCCCACCAGCAACGAGAGCACGCAAAGCACCAGCAGCATCTGCTGCCAATCCACCGCCACACCAATCAGGCCAGAGACCAGCAGACGAATGGTGATGGCAAAGGCTGCAAACTTTGGCGCTGCACCAATGAGCAGGGCTGTGGCCGTCGGGGCGCCCTGGTAGACATCGGGCACCCACATGTGGAACGGCACCACCCCCAGCTTGAAGGCGAGTCCGGCCACCAGAAACACGGTGCCAAAGACCATGACGAGCCGGTCGGCCGAACCGGCCGACAGCTTGTCTTGAATGGTGGTGATCTCGAGACTGCCCGTTGCACCGTAGATCATGGACATGCCATAGAGCAAGAAGCCCGAGGCCAAGGCGCCGAGCACGAAGTACTTCATGGCCGCTTCGGTTGATAAGGCACTGTCGCGGCGCAGTGCCACCGCCGCGTAGAGCGACAAGGACAGCAACTCCACCCCCATATAAATGGTGAGGAGGTGATTGGCCGAGATCATGACAAAGCCCCCTAAAAGGGCAAAGAGCGCAAACAGGTGGAACTCACCGCTGCCCATCGCCTGATCGCCAAGGGTTCGTCGCGCATAGATGAGGGTGACGGCAGTGGCCAATGCAGCGCCTGCCTTCAGGAATGCGCCCATGGGGTCGACCACCACGAGACCATTCATGCCCACTGTGGGTGTAAGGCTCCCGATCTCCGCGGCCTGCCATGCAGCCAGCACCAAGAGGCCCAGCACACTGGTGACGTGCACCGCCTGCTCACGGCGCCTCGAGAAGAGGTCGAGCAGCATGACCAACGAGAGCAGCAGCAGCAGTGCAATCTCGACAGCGATGGTGGAGAAATTCAGCGTGGCCGCGGTCATGGCGTGACCCCCACAGGAAGCTTGGACACAGCCACATGGGCCAGAAGGGCCTCCACCGAGGTGGTCATGCGGTCGGTAAATGGCGCCGGCCAGACACCCATGAGCAAGACCAGGAAGGCCATGGCCATGAGCATCCCGAACTCTCGACCATTGACATCCTTCAGGGCATCAACATGGTCGTTGGCCACCTCACCAAAGATCACCCGTTTGATCATCCAGAGCGTGTAGGCGGCACCAAGAATGAGCGCGGTCGCCGCCAACAGACCCACCCAAAAGTCGAACTGAACTGCCGCGAGGATCACCATGAACTCGCCGATGAAGCCACTGGTGGCGGGCAGGCCGGCATTGGCCATGCCGAAGAAGACAAAGAGTGCGGCGAATTTTGGCATGCGATTGATAACACCACCGTAATCAGAAATCTGCCGGGTGTGCATCCGGTCGTAGAGCACCCCAATGCACAAGAACATGGCCCCCGAGACGAATCCGTGGGAGACCATTTGCACGATTCCCCCAACGACACCAAGCGAGGAGAAGATGAAAAAGCCAAGGGTGACAAACCCCATGTGGGCGATGGACGAGTAGGCCACCAACTTCTTCATGTCTTCCTGAACCAGGGCCACCAGCCCAATGTAGACCACCGCCACCAGCGAGAGGGCGATCATGAGGCCAGCAAGTTCCTGGGAGGCATCGGGGGCGATCGGCAGAGAGAAACGCAAGAAGCCGTAGGCTCCCAGCTTGAGCATGATGGCAGCCAGCACCACAGAGCCACCCGTGGGGGCCTCGACGTGGGCGTCTGGAAGCCATGTGTGAACCGGCCACATGGGAACCTTCACTGCAAAGGCAATGAGAAACGCCGAGAAAATGGCGATCTGGCTGGGGAGGTCGAGCGGCAGCTGATGCCAGGCAGGAATCTCGAAGCTTCCGCTTTGGCTGTAGAGGTAGATGATGGCCACCAGCGTGAGCAGAGACCCCAGCAGCGTGTAGAGAAAAAACTTAAAGGCCGCATAGACCCGGCGCGGGCCACCCCAGATGCCGATGATGAGGTACATCGGGATGAGTGTGGCCTCAAAGAAGATGTAGAAGAGGATGCCATCGAGGGCCGCAAACACACCGATCATCAGGCCCGAGAGCATCAGGAATGCGCCCATGTACTGGGCAATGCGGTCCTCGATGACCTCCCAGGCAGCCACCACCACGAAGATGGTGATCAGGGCGGTGAGCGGGATGAACCACAACGAAATGCCATCGATGCCAAGGAAATACTGAATGTTGAATCGAGCGATCCAGGCTGTCTGCTCAACGAACTGAAAGCCCTTCTGTGCGGGGTCGAAGCCCGCAATCAGGGGCAGCGTCACCAGAAAGCCAATCACAGAGGCCGCCAAGGCCACCCGGCGAACGAGAAGTTGCCCCGCCTGATGAACCTCCTTCTTGCCCAAGTAGAGAATTGCAAGCCCCGCAAGAATGGGAAACCAGATCGAGATGGAGAGCCAAGGCAGGCCGGCGGAGGTCATCGTTTGCATGGTGTTCATTTGGGCATGGTCACGGGGCCCACCGACAAGGGTGCGAACCACCAGAGCAGCAAGGCCACGCCGAGGATCATCGCGATGGCATAGTGATAAAGAAAGCCCGTCTGGCCGAGCCGCAAGATCGACGCAAAGACCGCCACAAGCCGCGCCGAGCCGTTGACAAAGAATCCATCGATGACCCCCTGGTCCGCACGACGCCACAGGCCAGTGCCGAGCCCGTGGGCACCGCCAGCAAAGACACGCTGGTTAAAGGCATCCATGAAGTACTTCTCCTCGAGGAGGCGATGCAGCCAGCCAAACTGACGCGCAATGCTGGCTGGCACGGCAGGCAGCCAGAGGTAGAACACAGCAGCCAAGGCCACGCCCGACACCGCAAGCCAGAACGGCCAGGTTTCGACGGAATGCAAGGCCAGTGCAGTGGCCGACTCGAAGTAGTCGCCCAGGGTTGCCATGGCGGGATGCGATGGGTCGACCACGATCACGCCATTGAAGAAGTCGCCCACCAGGAAGGTCTCGATGAGCAGGTGGCCCGCCAACACAGAGGGCACTGCAAGGGCGATGAGTGGCAATGTCACCACCCATGGCGACTCATGCGGCTCACCCCCATGGCCATGGTGATCATGACCGTGGCCCGCATCGGCCCAGCGCGGCTTCCCATGAAAGACCAGGAAGAACATGCGGAAGCTGTAAAAGGCCGTCACGAAAACGCCCATCAGTAGCATGACGTAGATCACCGGTGCTGCAATGAGGTTAGATGCCCTCACCGCCTCGATGATCATGTCTTTCGAGTAAAAGCCTGCAAAAAACGGCGCACCGATGAGCGCAAGTGAGCCCAGCAACGACACCACATAGGTGATCGGCATCTTCCTCCACAGCCCTCCCATGCGACGCATGTCCTGCTCGTGATGCATCCCGATGATCACCGAGCCGGCTGCCAGAAACAGCAGGGCCTTGAAGAATGCATGTGTGAGCAGGTGAAAGACCGCAACGGAGTAGGCCGAGGCACCCAGGGCCACCGTCATGTATCCCAACTGAGAGAGCGTGGAATAGGCCACAACCCGCTTGATGTCGTGCTGAACGATGCCCAGAAAGCCCATGAAGAGCGCTGTGATGCCACCGATGATCATCACAAACGAGAGAGCAATGTCGGAGAGCTCAAAGAGCGGCGACATGCGGGCCACCATGAAGATGCCGGCGGTGACCATGGTGGCCGCGTGAATGAGCGCAGAGATGGGCGTGGGACCCTCCATGGAATCCGGAAGCCAGACATGCAAAGGAAACTGGGCCGACTTGCCCATGGCGCCGATGAACAGACAGATGCAGGCCACCGCCAAGAGCGGCCAGACCTCGCCAGGGATGAGCTCAATGGTCTCGCCGGCCATGGCACTGGCCGCGGCAAATGCCTCGGTGTAGCCAAGGCTGCCCGTGTAGGCCACCACAAGCCCGATGCCAAGGATGAATCCAAAGTCGCCCACACGGTTGACCAGAAAGGCCTTCATGTTGGCGAAGATGGCCGTGGGCTTCTTGTACCAAAAACCGATGAGCAGATAGGACACCAGGCCCACCGCCTCCCAGCCAAAGAAGAGCTGGAGGAAGTTGTTGCTCATGACCAGCATGAGCATGCTGAACGTGAATAAGGAGATGTAGCTAAAGAACCGCTGATAGCCGTCGTCATCCTCCATGTAGCCAATGGTGTAGATGTGGACCATGAGCGAGACCGAGGTGACCACCACCATCATGGTGGCGGTGAGGCTGTCGATGAGAAAGCCGATTTCCATCTTGAGGCTGCCCACCGTGGCCCAGGTGTAGACAGCGCCATTGAAGGTGTTCCCCTCAAGGACATCCTGCAGCACCACCAGCGAGGCCACCAGAGAAATGGCCACACCCAGAATGGTGACTCGATGGCTGTTCACACGGCCCAGGGCCTTGCCGAAGAAGCCCGCGAGAATGGCGCCCACGAGCGGGGACAGCGCAGCAATGAGGTAGACGGACATCATGGCCTAGCCCCTCAGCCCATCGAGCTGCTCCACCTCGACCGTCTTCAGGTTTCTAAAGAGCACCACCAGGATGGCCAGGCCAATCGCAGACTCGGCCGCCGCCACCGTCAGGATGAAGAACACAAAGACCTGGCCCGCAAGATCGCCAAGGTAGTGTGAGAAGGCAATGAAATTGAGGTTGACTGCCAACAGCATGAGCTCGATGGCCATGAGCAGGACAATCAAATTTTTGCGATTCATGAAGATGCCAATCACACTCAACGCAAACAAAACGGCGCCAAGAATGAGGTAGTGGGCCAGTGTAATCACTGAGGCCTCCCGTCTTTGAACTGAACCATTCGCAGGCGGTCTTGGGCGCGAACCTTGACCTGCTCGCCAGGGTCTTGATGCCGACTGTCCTTTCGCCGGCGCAGTGTGAGGGCAATGGCTGCAACGATCGCGACAAGAAGCACCACGGCGGCAATCTGGAATGCGAAGAAGTAGTCGGTGTAGAGAATCTTCCCGAGGGCCTTGGTGTTGCTGACCTCCGTGACCACAGGGGCAGCGGCCTCGGGCACCTGGAAGCTCCGGAAGAGAATTGCGCCCATCTCAAAGACGATGAGAAGCCCGACCGGCAGGGCCACTCGGAGGTTCGCCCAGAAGCCCTTGCGAATCTTGTCGAGGTCGAGGTCGACCATCATCACCACAAACAAAAAGAGCACCATCACCGCACCGACATAGACCAGCACCAGCGTAATGGCCAGGAACTCCGCACGAAGCAGCAGCCAGAGGGCTGCCGCCGAGCAGAACGACAGCACCAGGTACAGGGCGGCATGAACGGGGTTTCTCGCAGTGATGACCTTCACCGCAGCGAAGATCAGAATGGCTGCAAAGGCATAGAAGAAACCAGCGGTCGACTCATGCATGGTGAGGGGCCTTATCGAAAGCGGGCATCGGCCTCACGCGCCTTTGCAATCTCTGGTTCATAACGGTCACCCACGGCCAGCAACATTTCTTTTGTGAAGTAGAGGTCGCCGCGTTTCTCTCCGTGGTACTCGTGGATGTTGGTCTCAACGATGGAATCCACTGGGCAGCTCTCCTCGCAGAACCCACAAAAGATGCACTTGGTAAGGTCGATGTCGTAGCGGGTGGTTCGGCGACTGCCATCGTCCCTGACCTCGGACTCGATGGTGATGGCCTTCGCAGGGCAGACCGCCTCACACAGCTTGCAGGCGATGCAGCGCTCCTCTCCGTTGGGATACCGACGCAGGGCATGGAGGCCTCGGAACCGGGGAGACATGGGTGTCTTCTCCTCGGGATATTGAACTGTGATCTTGCGCGCAAAGAGGTTCTTGAGCGTCACACCCATGCCGGCCAGCATCTCCAGCAGCAGGAAGGACTTCAGGAAGTGGGTGATGGATGACATGGCGGCGCCTTCGGACTAGCGAGCCCAAATGTTGAAAGGGGTCTGAATCCACACACCGACCACCACGAGCCAGACGAGCGTGACGGGAATGAAGATCTTCCAGCCCAGACGCATGATCTGGTCGTAGCGGTAGCGGGGGAACGAGGCACGCATCCAGATGAACACGCTCACGACCAGGAATGTCTTTAAGCCCAGCCAGATCCATCCCGGAATGAAGGCCAAGGCGGCCACGGGTGCGTCCCAGCCGCCCAGAAACATGAGGGCGGCCAATGCGGAGATGAGGATCATGTTGGCGTATTCAGCCAAGAAGAAGATGGCAAAGGCCATGCCGGAGTACTCGACCATATGGCCGGCCACGATCTCCGACTCCCCCTCCACCACATCGAAGGGATGGCGGTTGGTCTCGGCCACACCCGAGATGAAATACACCACGAAAATGGGCAGCAGGGGCAGCCAATTCCAGGAGAGGAAGTTCAGGCCGGCCTCATGGAAGGTGCCCTGCTGCTGGCCTTGCACGATGTCGATGAGGTTGAGGCTTCCGGAGACCATGAGCACCACCACCAGTGCAAAGCCGATGGCCAGTTCATAGGACACCATCTGGGCCGATGCCCGCATGGCTGCAAGGAATGCGTACTTCGAATTCGAGGCCCAGCCAGCCAGAATGACGCCGTAGACCTCCATGGACGTGATGGCCAGCAACAGCAGCAGGCCGGCATTCACGTTGGCAAGGATGGTCTCTGGGCCAAACGGAATGACAGCCCAGGCAGCCAGGGCCGGCATGATGGTCATGACGGGCGCAAGCAGGTAGAGGCCCTTGTTGGCCTGGGCCGGCAGGATGATCTCTTTGGTGAGCAGCTTGAGTGCATCCGCAATGGGCTGCAGCAGGCCCAATGGGCCTACACGGTTTGGACCAAGCCGAACGTGCATCCAACCAATGAGCTTGCGTTCCCAGAGCGTGAGGTAAGCCACCATGCCGAGAATGGGCAGCACAATCAGGGCGATCTTGATGAGGCTATAAACAACCGGCCAGGCAGGCCCAAGCAGGCTGCTGCCGAGCTGAGAAAAAGACAGGATGGTGGACTCCAGCATCAGGCCGCTCCCACCGCCACACGCTGCTTGGCGATCGAGACGTTTAGGTGTCCGCCAGTCATGTTGATGGCTGCAAGGCTCGGATGCCCGATGGGCACACGAACCACACCGCGGGCCAGACTCGGGTCGGCCAGGGGCAGCAGCTGCACGCGATGGCCGCCTGTTTCGAGGTTGAGCAGCATGTCGGCACTCGCGCCAATGGCCGCCATGTCCTCCGGATGCATGGACACCCGAGGGGCTGCCGATGACCGCGTCTCGAGCAATGGCGGCGACCGGCGCGCGATGGGATCGGCCATGTAGATGGACATCTCCCCAATCCGCTCAAAGCCGCCCTGCTCGTCCGCAGCCACCTCGCGGGGCAGGCCCGTGACCGAGAGGGCCGGAAGGTTCGGAAGGATCTCACCGGGGCTTGCCACATTGAGAAGGCTCTGGAGGACCTCCTCGGAGGAGGACTGGTCAAAGCCCGGCACGTCGAGCAGGTTGCCCAGCACGCGCAGAACCTTCCAGCCGGGCCGAGTGGCGCCCTGCGGGGGTACCGCGGCTTGGAACGACTGCAGTCTGCCTTCAAGATTGACAAAGCTGCCCGAGGTCTCGGTGAAGGGCGCGATGGGCAGCATCAGGCTTGCAACCGATTCCGCCGCAGAGCGGTAGGCGGTGAGCGCCACCACCCCGGAAATGTCTCGGGCGGCCTGCAGCGTTTGAACGGCCGCGGGTGCCATGCCCAGATCGAGCGAGGGCTCCAAGTGCACGAGCAGGTAGGCCGCATGTGTCTCGTTGAACAGCTCGGCACCCCCCGGCCCCCCGGATGTGGGGAGGGCCCCTGCGATGTAACCGCCAACGCCGTTGGCGCCTGCGGGCAGCAGCCCAAACCTACAGCCCAGCACCTGCGCGAGTTTCTGACACTTGTTGATGAGCAAGGAGGCCTGTGGATGGGCGAGCACCGCCGCACCGAGAAAAATGGCTGCATGGTCGCCGCCGTTGGGCGCAGACCGCAGCGAGGCCACCAGCCGAGCAGCCGGTGATGCATCGGCATTGGCACTGGTGTTGGCTGCATGCAAGAGCTGATCGATCTCCGAGACCCAGGCCGATGGCGCAGCAACAGTCTGACTGACCACGGGCATCAGCAATGGCTCGGCGTAGGCATGCAGCGTGTGGACATGCGCGCCCCGACGGGCCGCCTGACGCAAACGTTGGGCCAAGAGCGGCAGCTCTGCACGGAGCTGTGAGCCCACCACCAGCACCCGTTCAAGGCCATTGACCTCCTCGAGACGCATTCCCAGAGTGGGGACACCGGAGACGCGGGAGTCAAAGCCCGACTCCACCAACTGCGGCCGGAAATCGACTGCATCGCTCTGCAGACCGCGGATGAGCCGCGCAAGCAGACCCAACTCTTCAACAGTTGACATGGGTGAGGCAAAGCCGCGAACCCGATTCACCCCTCGGCCAGACGCCTGCCGAAGGATCTTGGCCGCCTCGGAGAGCGCCTCCGACCAGTCGACCTCATGCCATTGACCATCTGCCGTGCGGCGCATGGGAGCCGTCAGACGATCCTCGGACGTGAGACCTTCGTATGAGAAGCGATCCCGGTCGGAGATCCAGCACTCGTTGACAGCCTCCTGCTCATAGGGCACCACGCGAAGCACCTTCGCACCCTTGGTCTGAAGGATGACATTGCTGCCGATACTGTCGTGGGGACTGACCGAGCGCCGTCTGGCGAGCTCCCAGGTGCGCGCCTGGTAGCGGAAAGGCTTGCTCGTGAGCGCGCCCACGGGGCAGACGTCGATCATGTTGCCGGAGAGCTCGCTCTCGACGGCACTGCCCACAAAGCTCATGATCTCAGAGTGCTCGCCGCGGCCGGCCATGCCGAGCTCCATGACACCGGCAATCTCTTGGCCGAAGCGGACACAGCGCGTGCAATGAATGCAGCGGGACATTTCCTGGGCGGAGATGAGCGGGCCCATGGGCTTGTGGAAGACCACCCGCTTGCCCTCGGTGTAACGCGACGCGCTCGGGCCATAGCCCACAGCGAGGTCTTGCAACTGACACTCACCACCTTGGTCGCAGATCGGGCAGTCGAGTGGGTGGTTGATGAGCAGGAACTCCATGACACCTTTTTGCGCCTGCTTGGCCTTTTCACTGGCCGTGAAGACCTTCATGCCCGCGGCCACCGGAGTGGCACAGGCTGGCAACGGCTTGGGTGCTTTCTCGACCTCGACCAGACACATGCGGCAATTGGCGGCGATCGACAGCTTCTTGTGGTAGCAGAAGTGAGGAACATAGAGACCGAGCTTCGTGGCGGCATCCATGACCATGCTGCCCGGCGCAACCTCTACCTTTTTGCCATCAATCTCGAGTTCAATCATGGGCTCTGGCCTTCAGCACTAAAGGTAGTCGGGCACCATGCAGCGCCCATGCGTGATGTGGTGTTCAAACTCATGCCGAAAGTGCTTGAGGAAGGCCCGCACCGGCATGGCGGCGGCATCGCCCAGGGCACAGATGGTTCGGCCCTGGATGTTGTCGGCCACGCGGTTGAGCTGGTCGAGATCCTCCAGGGTGCCCTTGCCCTCCTCCACACGCTTGACCATGCGCCAGAGCCAGCCCGTACCCTCGCGGCAGGGTGTGCATTGGCCACAGGATTCCTCGTGATAGAAGTACGACAGCCTGAGCAGTGAGCGCACCATGCATCGGGTCTCATCCATCACAATGACGGCGCCCGAGCCAAGCATGGAGCCAGCCTTCGCGATGGAGTCGTAGTCCATGTCGGTGGCCATCATGATGTCAGCAGGCAGCACCGGCATGGACGAACCACCGGGAATGACCGCCTTGAGCTTGCGACCGTCTCTCATGCCGCCGGCCAGCTCGAGCAGCTTTGCAAAGGGTGTTCCCAGCGGAATCTCGTAATTGCCCGGACGCTCCACGTCCCCAGAGATGGAGAAGATCTTGGTGCCTCCGTTGTTCGGCCGTCCCACCTCGAGGTAGGCCTGACCGCCATTGCGAATGATCCAAGGCACGGCCGAGAAGGTCTCGGTGTTGTTGATGGTGGTGGGCTTGCCGTAGAGGCCATAGCTCGCGGGAAAGGGTGGCTTGAACCGAGGCTGCCCCTTTTTGCCCTCAAGGGATTCCAGCAGGGCCGTTTCCTCACCGCAGATGTACGCGCCATAGCCATGGTGGGCATGCAGCTGAAAGGAAAAGCCACGGCCGAGGATGTTCTCGCCAAGGTAACCCGCAGCCCGGGCCTCATCCAGGGCCAATTCAAACCGCTCGTAGGCCTCCCAGATCTCGCCATGAATGTAGTTGTAGCCCACCGTAATGCCCATGGCATAGGCCGCGATGGCCATGCCCTCGATCAGGATGTGCGGGTTGTAGCGAATGATGTCGCGGTCTTTGAAGGTGCCCGGCTCGCCCTCATCGGAGTTACACACCAGGTACTTCTGAACGGGGAGCTTGGCGGGCATGAAGCTCCATTTCAGGCCCGTGGGGAAGCCTGCACCGCCCCGGCCCCGAAGGGCGGAGGTCTTGAGTTCCGCGATGACTTCCTCTTGGGTCATTCCCGGGCCACCGTCGGCTCCCAGGATCTTCTTGAGCGCGAGGTAGCCTCCCCTGGCCTCGTAGTCCTTGAGATGCCAGGCCTCTGGGGTGAGGTCTGCGAGGATTTGGGGTGAGATGTGACGACCGTGGAAACAGGTGTCGATGAAGGGGATCTCGGGTGCGCCCATCAGCGTTCTCCTTTGGTCGCCGCCCCGGCGCGAAGCTCCTCGATCAGGGCGTCGATCTTGTCGTTGGACATCCAGCTGCACATCCGGTGATTGTTCACGAGCATCACGGGGGAATCGCCACAAGCGCCAAGGCACTCCCCCTCCTGCAAGGTGAAGAGACCATCGGGCGTGGTTCCACCAAAGCCCACGCCAAGCTTGTGCTGGAGGTAGGCCGCCGCATGGTTGCCGGAGCGCAGGGCACAAGGCAGGTTCGTGCACAGGGTGAGCTTGTAACGGCCCACCGGCTTGAGGTTGTACATGTTGTAGAAGGTGGCCACCTCGTGCACCGCCATGGGCGGCATTTCAAGGTAAGCGGCAATCTCGGCCTCGAGGTCTGGTGTGATCTGGCCGTGCTCCACCTGTGCAATTCGGAGTGCAGACATCACAGCAGACTGCTTCTGGTCGGATGGGTACTTCGTGAGCTCACGATCGATCTTGGCGTAAGACGCTTCGGAGAGAAGGCGCCGAGGCTGCTCGGTCAAGGGCATCTGCACGCTCATCGGTCGATTTCTCCGAAGACGATGTCCTGCGTGCCAATGATGGTGACGACATCGGCAATCATGTGTCCACGGGACATCTCATCGAGGGCCTGGAGGTGGGCAAAGCCTGGGGCTCGAATCTTGAGCCGGTAGGGCATGTTGGCACCGTCGGACACCAGGTAAATGCCGAACTCCCCCTTGGGGTGCTCGACGGCGCTGTAACACTCACCCTCGGGGACATGAAACCCTTCAGTGAAGAGCTTGAAGTGATGGATGAGCTCTTCCATGTTGGATTTCATGCTCACCCGGTCGGGCGGCGCCACCTTGTGGTTGTCGGTCATGACCGGACCAGGATTGGCTCGCAGCCATTCCACACACTGACGAATGATCTTGTTGCTCTCTCGCATCTCCGCCACACGAACCAGATAGCGGTCGTAGCTGTCGCCCTCCTTGCCCACAGGAATGTCGAAGGCCAACTGGTCATAGACCTCGTAGGGCTGGGTCTTGCGCAGATCCCAGGCAACGCCGGAGCCACGAAGCATGGGGCCGGTGAAGCCAAGGGCCTTGGCACGCTCCGGCGAGACCACTCCGATGCCCACCAAACGCTGCTTCCAAATTCGGTTGTCGGTGAGCAGCGCCTCGTACTCGTCTACACAGGCAGGAAAGCGGTTCGTAAAGTCTTCGATGAAGTCGAGCAGGCTGCCGTCGCGATTGGCATTGAGCCGACGAATCTGAGATTTGCTGCGCAGCCGATTCTCTTCGTACTGGGGCATGGCATCAGGCAGATCGCGGTAGACGCCACCGGGCCGATAGTAGGCGGCATGCAGACGGGCACCAGACACCGCCTCATAGCAGTCCATGAGGTCTTCCCGCTCTCGGAAGGCATACAGAAACACCGCCATGGCCCCGACATCAAGGCCGTGGGCGCCGATCCAGAGCAGGTGATTCAGGATTCGCGTGATCTCGTCGAACATGACCCGGATGTACTGGGCTCGAATGGGTGGGGTGACCCCTGTGAGCTTCTCGATGGCCATGACGTAGGCATGCTCGTTGCACATCATCGAGACGTAATCGAGGCGATCCATGTAGGGAACGGACTGAAGGAAGGTCTTGGACTCTGCCAACTTTTCGGTTCCACGGTGCAGAAGGCCAATGTGCGGGTCGGCCCGCTGCACGACCTCGCCATCGAGTTCAAGCACCAGCCGGAGCACACCGTGGGCAGCCGGATGCTGGGGGCCGAAATTGAGGGTGTAGTTCTTAAGCTCGGCCATAGGTGTCCTCTCGAACCACGCGCGGCGTGATCTCACGCGGGTCGATGGTGACGGGCTGGTAGATCACCCGCTGCTGGGCCGGGTCGTAGCGCATCTCCACATGGCCCGAGACTGGGAAATCCTTGCGGAATGGATGACCAATGAAGCCGTAGTCGGTGAGGATTCGGCGCAGGTCTGAGTGCCCCTCAAACAAAATTCCGAAGAGGTCGAAGGCCTCGCGCTCGTACCAATTCGCAGCCGGCCACACGCCCGTCAGAGACTCCACCGTGGGGAAGTCGTCGTTGTCACAGAAGACCCGAAGGCGCAGGCGCTGGTTTTTGGTGACAGACAAGAGGTGGGAGACCACGGCGAACCGGCGGCCAGCCCATGGCGCATTTCGGAAGGATTGGTAGTCCATGCCACAGAGATCCACCAGGGTGTCGAATGCCAGGTCTGGATGGTCTCGGAGCAACTCGGCTGCGGCCAAAAGATTGGTGGGTTGAACCTCCAGGGTGACCTCGCCCAGCGACACCGATACCTTCTCGGCCAGCCCTCCCAGCGCGCCAGCAACGGCGGCGGCCAAAACGTCCTCCGCGACTGCAACAGGCGTGTCTTGGGATTCCGGAGTGGCGGACATGTGATGGGCTCTGGTTAATCTCTGGCGATCGTGCTGGTGCGCTTGATCTTCTGTTGCAGCTGAATGATTCCGTAGAGCAGCGCCTCGGCGGTGGGCGGACAGCCAGGAACATAGATGTCAACGGGAACAATGCGGTCGCAGCCCCTCACGACCGAATAGGAATAATGATAGTAGCCGCCTCCGTTGGCACAACTGCCCATGGAGAGCACCCAACGCGGCTCGGGCATTTGATCGTAGACCTTGCGAAGGGCCGGTGCCATCTTGTTGCAAAGGGTTCCTGCAACAATCATGAGGTCTGACTGACGGGGGCTGGGCCGAAAGACCACGCCAAAGCGATCGAGGTCGTACCGAGAGGCTCCTGCATGCATCATCTCCACCGCACAGCAGGCCAGGCCGAAGGTCATGGGCCAGAGCGAGCCGGTGCGCGTCCAGTTGATGACCTCGTCGGCCGTGGTGGTGATGAAGCCCTGCTTGAGAACGCCGTCGATCGCCATGTCTATTCCCAGTCGAGGGCGCCCTTCATCCATTCATAGATGAAGCCGAGCACCAGGATGGAGAGGAAGACCATCATCGACAGGAACCCGAAGAGGCCAATCTCTTGCAGGCTCACCGCCCAGGGAAAGAGGAATGCAATCTCGAGGTCGAAGAGAATGAACAGAATGGCCACGAGGTAGTAGCGCACATCGAACTGCATGCGGGCGTCCTCGAAGGCCTCAAAGCCGCACTCGTACGGGGAGAGTTTCTCGGAGTCTGGCTGGCTGGGGCCAAGGAGCTTGCCAATGAGCATGGGGCCCACGCCGACAGCAGCGCCCACCAGAATGAATAGCAGCACAGGCAGGTACTGCTCCAAACTCATATGTCCCCCTTGAAACGAAGCCCTTCGTTGGTGCCGACGGCGAGACTCGAACTCGCACAGCTTTCGCCACTACCCCCTCAAGATAGCGTGTCTACCAATTTCACCACGTCGGCATGACGACAACATTGACCTGCATCAACTTACTGGAAGCTCCCCACTCACTGCTTGGGTATTGCTCCCGATGGCCCGCTTGGGACCGGCACCGTGCTGGGCTGGGCGGGGATTGTTGGATCGCCGCCGGGCTGCTGAACCGCCCCCGGAATGGACTCCATGATACCGCCACTTGAGCCCGAACGGGTGATGTCCTGGCTGGCCAGAAAGGACAGCGCAAGCGTGCTGGAGAAGAAAAGCACAGCCATGGCCGCCGTGAGGCGGGACAGGAAGTTCGCAGACCCCGAGGCGCCGAAAACCGACCCCGCACTGCCGGAGCCGAAGGCCGCGCCCATGTCTGCACCCTTGCCTTGCTGCAGGAGCACCAGGACGATGATGGCCAGGGCGGAAAGCACCTGAAGCACGTTGAGCAGAGTGTCGAGCCAAGCCATGTTGAACGCCTATTTCAATTGAATGGATAAGGGAGATTGCCGCAGCGCACGGGCCTCTGCAGCAGCCAGAATGCTGGAGAAGGCCGTCGCATCGAGCGAGGCGCCGCCGACCAGGCCGCCATCGATGTCTTCCTCGGAAAACATGGCATCGGCGGTGGCTGCACCCAGGCTGCCACCGTAGAGAATTCGAATCTGCTGCGCAGCATCGGGAGCGCGGGCGGCCAGCGCCTCGCGCATGGCTGCATGCATAGACTGTGCATCGGCGGGCGA
This sequence comes from uncultured Bordetella sp., assembly GCA_964589205.1. Lineage (GTDB taxonomy): Bacteria > Pseudomonadota > Gammaproteobacteria > Burkholderiales > Burkholderiaceae_A > Hahnella. Next base: position 19,268 of record CAZPRT010000002.1, read on the forward strand.
CGCCTGTCGGCCGGTGCCAATGGCCCAGATGGGTTCGTAGGCCAGCACCACCTTGGGCAGTGCATCGTCGGGGCAATTGACCAATGCCGCACGCACCTGCGCACAGACGTGGGACACGGCCTCACCCGCGTCTCGCTGGGAGAGGCTCTCCCCGACACAGACCACTGGCGTCAGGCCAGCCTCCAGCAGGCAGGCCACCTTCTTGGCCACCTGGGAATCAGCCTCGCCGTGTCGGGCACGCCGCTCGGAATGGCCGACCAGCGAGAAATGCGCATCGAAGTCTTTGAGCATGTCGACAGAGGTTTCGCCTGTGAAGGCGCCCTGATGCTCATCGGAGACATCCTGTGCGCCCCACTGCAGCCCCCTGCCCTTGCATCGAACCGCAACCTGGAAGAGGTAAGGCGCAGGCGCAGCAATGCCCGCATCGACATGGTCCGATGCCAGCACGGCTGCGGACTGATCGAGAACAGCGGCCAGCAGGGCCTCATTGCGGACCATGTCGCCGTTCATTTTCCAGTTTCCGAGCACCAGTGGACGACGGTTCATGACAAGCGCGTCTGGCCTGGCCTACTCGCCTGCTGGGGCCGCAGCCTCAGAGGGGGCCTCCATCGCAGCCTTCATCGAGAGCCGCAGACGGCCCTTTTCGTCGGCCTCGATCACCTTGACGCGAACCGTCTGGCCTTCCTTGAGGTAATCGGAGACCTGATTCACGCGCTCATTGGCAATTTGAGAGATGTGCAGCAGGCCATCTTTGCCGGGCAGAACGGAGACAATGGCACCGAACTCCAGGAGCCGCAGCACATTGCCCTCGTAGATCTTGCCCACCTCGACCTCTGCGGTGAGCTCCTCGATGCGCTTCATGGCGGCGCGGGCAGCATCGCCCGTGGTCGCTGCGATGGTGATCGAGCCGTCTTCTTGGATGTCGATGGTGGTGCCTGTCTCTTCAGTGATGGCACGAATCGTTGCACCGCCCTTGCCGATGACATCGCGGATGCGCTCCGGATTGATCTTCATGGTGTAGAGGCGCGGGGCGTACTCGGAGAGCTCTGTTCGCGCGCCGCCCATGGCCGTCTTCATCTTGCCAAGGATGTGCAGCCGAGCCTCGAGGGCCTGGGCCAGTGCAACCTGCATGATTTCTTTCGTGATGCCCTGGATCTTGATGTCCATCTGCAAGGCGGTGATGCCAATCTCGGACCCAGCCACCTTGAAGTCCATGTCGCCGAGGTGATCTTCATCGCCGAGGATGTCGGTGAGCACCGCAAACCGACTGCCGTCTTTGATGAGGCCCATGGCGATGCCGGCCACATGGGCCTTGAGCGGAACGCCTGCATCCATGAGGGCCAGACAGCCACCGCAGACCGAGGCCATCGAGGATGAGCCATTGGACTCTGTGATCTCACTGACGACCCGCATGGCATAGGCGAAATCTTCCGGCGCTGGCAGCACGGCCACCAATGCGCGCTTGGCCAGGCGGCCATGGCCAATCTCACGCCGCTTGGGGGTGCCGACTCGGCCTGTTTCACCGGTGGCATACGGGGGCATGTTGTAGTGGAGCATGAAACGATCACGGTACTCGCCGCCCAGGGCGTCGATGATCTGCTCATCGCGGTTGGTGCCCAGTGTGGCCACCACCACGGCCTGGGTCTCGCCGCGTGTGAACAATGCAGAGCCGTGGGCACGTGGAAGAACACCCGTGCGGATCTCAATGGGGCGGACCGTGCGCGTGTCGCGGCCATCGATGCGCGCCTGACCACTGAGAATCTGGCCACGAACCACGGCGGCCTCCAGACCGAACAACGTGTCGTTGATGGTATTGCCGGAGGGCAGCGGCTGGCCTGAGGCCTCGGCCTCCTGGGCCAGCGTGGTTTCCACCTGGCTATAAATCTCCTTGAGGCGCTGCGAGCGCTCCTGCTTGTTGCGCAGCAGGTAGGCCTGCTTGAAGGACTCTTCGGCGAGGGCCTTGATGCGAGCAATGAGGGCCTCGTTCTGGGCCGCAGGCTTCCAATCCCACTCGGGCTTGCCGGCCTTCTCTACGAGGCGATTGATGGCGTCGATGGCATGGCGCATTTGCTCATGGCCGAACACCACCGCACCCAGCATGACGTCTTCGGGAAGTTGGTCGGCCTCGGACTCCACCATGAGCACGGCCGCCTCGGTGCCCGCCACGACGAGGTCGAGACGGGAGGACTTCAGCTGCGTGGCCGTGGGGTTGAGCACGTACTGATTGTTCACGTAGCCCACGCGCGCTGCGCCGATGGGGCCATCGAATGGAACACCAGAGATGGCCAGTGCAGCAGAGGTGCCGATCATGGCCACGATGTCGGGGTCGACCTCTGGATTGAGGGACATCACGGTGCAGACCACCTGCACCTCGTTGTAGAAGCCTTCTGGGAAGAGCGGCCGGATGGGCCGGTCGATCAGGCGGGACGTGAGGGTCTCCTTCTCGCTGGGGCGCCCTTCCCGCTTGAAAAACCCGCCAGGAATCTTGCCGGCGGCATAGGTCTTCTCTTGGTAATCGACGGTGAGCGGGAAGAAATCTTGACCAGACTTGGCTGTTTTTGCAGCCACAACCGTGGCCAACACCACAGTGTCCTCGACGTTGACGAGCACAGCGCCGCTGGCCTGACGGGCAATCTCGCCCGTTTCGATGGTGACCGTCTGGGAGCCGTACTGAAAGGTTTCTTTGGCAATGTTGAACACGTTTGTTCCTTTAAATGAATGCACGATTGCTGCAGAGGGCTGGGGCGGGCACCAAAGGGCCCACACAAAAACGCCAGATCACATTGGGCCGAGGCCCGGATCTGGCGTGGCATGCATCACTTGCGCAGGCCCAATCGCTCAATCAGCGTGCGGTAGGCCGGTAGGTCTGTGTTTTTGAGGTAGTCGAGCAGCTTTCGCCGACGACTCACCATTTTGAGAAGACCCCGACGGGAGTGGTGGTCTTTGGCGTGGATCTTGAAATGGGCCGTGAGCTCATTGATGCGGGCGGTGAGCAGGGCCACTTGAACCTCGGGCGAGCCGGTGTCGGCTGGCGCCCGTTGGAACTGCGAAACGATCTCAGACTTGGGCAAATGTGCAACGGTCATGGCAAAAACCCCTTAAACAAAGGATTGAACTTGCGGACACGCCTGCCGGGCGCGCCGTGCGATTAAAAACACTTGATTTTACTGGATTTCCTGCATCCAGACAAGCCTCCACTAGGGCTGCTGCGGATTCACCCTCGGCTCGGCGGCCAGCCGGTTCAAGGCGTTGAGATAGGCCTTGGCCGAGGCCACGACAATGTCGGGGTCTGAGGCCATCCCATTGACAATCCGCCCCCCTTTGGAGAGCCGCATGGTGACCTCTCCCTGGGATTCCGTGCCCGTGGTGATGGCATTGACCGAGAAGAGCAAGAGCTCTGCTCCGCTCTTGACCTCCTGCTCGATGGCCTTGACGGTGGCGTCGACGGGGCCATTGCCGTTGGACTCCGAGCGAACCTCCTGCCCGGAGACCGAGAAGACCACCTTCGACATGGGCTGCTCACCCATCTCGGAGTGCTGAGACAAGGACACGAGCCGATAACGCTCTGCGCTGGGCTCCTGCTCACCCGAGACAATCGCGTGGAGATCCTCATCGAAGATCTCCGTCTTTCGATCTGCGAGGGCCTTGAAGCGGGCAAAGGCATCGTTGAGCGCCTGCTCCCCCTCCAACTCAATGCCAATCGCCTGAAGGCGTTGGCGGAAGGCATTTCGGCCAGACAACTTCCCCAGCACGATGCGATTGGCCGTCCAGCCGACATCTTCCGCACGCATGATCTCGTAGGTCTCGCGGTGCTTGAGCACGCCATCCTGGTGAATGCCAGACTCGTGGGCAAAGGCATTGGCGCCCACAATGGCCTTGTTGGGCTGCACGGGATACCCGGTGATCTGGGAGACCAGCCGAGAGGCGGGGACGATCTGACTGGTGTCGATGCCAGAGTCGCATCCGAAGACATCTCGGCGCGTCTTCACGGCCATGACGATCTCCTCCAGACTCGCGTTGCCAGCCCGCTCGCCCAGGCCATTGATGGTGCACTCCACCTGCCGGGCGCCAGCAAGCACCGCCGACAACGAATTGGCCACAGCCATGCCGAGGTCGTTGTGACAATGGGTGGACCAGATCACCTTGTCTGCACCAGGTGTCTTGGCGATGAGCTGCGCCATCCGATCGCCCCACTGTCCGGGCACGCTGTAGCCGACCGTGTCGGGCACATTGATGGTGCTGGCACCGGCCTTGATCACTTCGCCGAAGATGCGAACGAGGAAATCGATGTCTGACCGAACCGCATCCTCGGCGGAAAACTCGACGTCGGATGTGTAGGTGAGCGCCTGACGGACCGCCGCAATGGCCGCCTCGACCACCTGATCGGGGTTCATGCGCAGCTTCTTCTCCATGTGGATCGGACTGGTGGCAATGAAGGTATGAATGCGCTTGCGGGGCGCCGGCGCAACCGCCGTGCCGGCGCGCTCGATGTCTTGGGGGGTTGCACGTGCCAAGGAGCAAACGGTGCTGTCTTTGATCGTCTCTGCCACGGCTCGCACCGCCTCGAAATCGCCCGGGCTTGCAGCCGCAAAGCCGGCCTCGATGACATCGACCTTGAGCCGCTCGAGCTGCCGTGCAATGCGAACCTTTTCGTCCTTGGTCATGGATGCGCCGGGGCTCTGCTCACCGTCACGCAACGTTGTGTCGAAAATCACCAATTGATCAGCCATCATGAGGCTCCTTGAGCAACAAATTCGGGATAGGGGTTGGTCCGCTGACTTGAACCGGCGCGGACAGCCGGAGGGGGTCGATGTTTAGCGCCCGGGGCGCAGTCGACCCAGGGATAGATGCTCAAGCAGGCCACGAGGGCGAGGTGACATCGTTTTCATGATGTCCATACTATAAATCTTTTGAATCCGATTCAACAAATAAATCGCCGCCACGACCCTTGGCCTTGCGCCAGAAAAACAACACATACCCCGAGAGTGCGTAGGCGGCCACCGCCAGAAAGAGCATGCTTGGGGGGTCTTGGGAGACCAGCACCAGCACCAGCGCCCCCAGCGCCACGAACACGAACGGCACACTGCGCCGCAGGTTGATGTCCTTGAAGCTGTAGAAGGGAACCATGCTGACCATGGTCACACCGGCATAGAGGGTCACGCCCCAGACCAGCCAGCGAAGGTCGGCTGCGCTGTAGGTGATGAAGCGCGCCTCATGGAGGTCGGTCACCAGCCAAATCAGGCCAGCCACCAGGGCTGCAGCTGCGGGGCTCGGCAGACCCTGAAAGAAGCGCTTGTCCACCACGCCGATGTTGGTGTTGAAGCGGGCCAGCCGCAGGGCCGCGCCCGCCACGTAAATGAACGCCGCCAGCCAGCCAAGCTTGCCCATGCCCTGCAGGGCATAGACATAAGCCACCAGGGCTGGTGCCACACCGAAGGACACCATGTCGGCCAGGCTGTCGTAGTTGGCGCCGAAGTCTGAGGTCGTGTTGGTGAGTCGGGCCACCCGGCCGTCCAGGCTGTCGAGGACCATGGCCACAAAGATGGCCACCGCCGCCTGGGCGAACTGGTTGTTCATTGCCATGACAATGGCGAAGAAGCCACTGAACAGGCAGGCGGTGGTGAAGAGGTTTGGCAGCAGGTAAATGGACTGCCGGCGCCTGGGAAGGATGGGACGGGTCATGCGGGGGCTGGCCAACGGGCCAAGGCCGTGCTGTGGGCCGACACTTTTTGATCCAGCATCACCAACGGTTCGCTCCCCACCGGGAGGTAGACATCAACCCGCGAACCGAATCGAATGAAGCCGTAGCGGGCCCCTCGGCGAAGGCTGTCTCCCTCTTCCACGTAGCAGAGGATGCGCCGAGCCACCAGGCCAGCGATCTGCACGGCTGTGAGGCGGCGGCCCTGGTCGTCTTCCATCACGATGGCATTGCGCTCGTTCTCAGCGGACGCCTTGTCCAACGCTGCATTGACGAACTGACCGGGAAAGTACTGCACCTGGCAGACGCGGCCGGCAATGGGGGCGCGATTCGAATGCACGTTAAACACATTCATGAAGACGCTGATCTTCAACGCAGGCTCGCCAGAAAGGGGGTCAGCCTCCGGACCGACAAACACGATACGACCATCGGCAGGACTGGCAATGGCATTCGGATCCGACGGGCCGACCCTTGGGGGGTCTCGGAAAAACTGGAGAACAAAGATGGCCACGACCCAGAACGGAACTGACCAGATCCCCGCATCGAGGGCCGTGGCGATGACGGCTGCCGCCACGGCCAGAAGGGCGTAAAACCACCCCTCTCTGGCCAGCAGCGGATGGGGATAGCGATCGACGTCCATCAGTTTCGGGTCTGGTCCACCATCCGGTTGGCGCGAATCCAGGGCATCATCGCCCGGAGCTTCTCGCCGACCTGCTCGATCTGGTGCTCTGCCATGAGCCGACGGCGGGACTGCAATGTCGGCGCACCGGCCCGGTTCTCCAGAATGAATTCCTTGGCATATTCCCCGGTCTGTATGCGCTCCAAGGCCAGCTTCATGGCCGCCTTGGCCTCCGGACCCACCACTTTGGGGCCTGTCACGTACTCACCAAACTCGGCATTGTTGGAGATGGAGTAGTTCATGTTCGCAATGCCGCCCTCGTAGATGAGGTCGACGATGAGTTTGAGTTCGTGAAGACATTCGAAATAGGCCATCTCCGGGGCATAGCCAGCCTCCACCAGGGTTTCAAAGCCAGCCTTGATGAGCTCCACCGTGCCACCGCAGAGCACGGCCTGCTCGCCGAAGAGATCGGTCTCGGTCTCTTCCCGGAAGTTGGTCTGAATAATGCCGGCCTTTCCACCACCAATGGCACTGGCATAGGCCAATGCAATGTCTCGGGCGTGGCCCGACTGATCCTGGTGGATGGCGATCAGGCAGGGAACACCGCCGCCCTGGGTGTAGGTCTGGCGAACAGTATGGCCGGGCGCCTTCGGGGCAATCATGATGACGTCGAGGTCGGCCCGCGGGGCGACCTGGCCGTAATGCACGTTAAAGCCATGGGCAAAGGCCAAGGCGGCACCCTGCTTGATGACCGGTGCGATGTCCGCGGCATAGACCGAGGCGATTGTCTCGTCGGGCATCAGCAGCATGACCAGGTCGGCGCCCTCGACCGCAGCACGGACCTCGGCAACCTTCAGCCCAGCCTTCTCAACCTTGGCCCAGGATGGCCCACCCTTTCGAACACCGACCACGACATTGACACCGCTGTCGTTGAGGTTCTGGGCATGGGCATGGCCCTGAGAGCCGTAGCCGATGATGGCAACCTTCTTGCCCTTGAGCAGCGACAGGTCACAGTCTTTGTCGTAAAACACGTTCATTTCATTTCCTTTCAGACGCGGAGCACACGTTCGCCACGGGCAATTCCAGAGCTGCCCGTTCGAACCGTTTCGAGGATGGTGCCCTCCTCTAGGGCCTCGATGAAGGCATCGAGTTTGCTGCCGTCTCCGGTCAGCTCAATGGTGTAGGCCTTGTCCGTGACATCGATGATTCGGCCGCGAAAAATATCTGCCATGCGCTTGATCTCCTCGCGCTCCTTGCCCACCGCCCGGACTTTGATGAGCATGAGCTCGCGCTCCATGTGGGGGAACTCATTGAGATCGATGACCTTCACCACCTCAATGAGCCGATTCAGATGCTTGGTGATCTGCTCAATGACGTCCTCGGAGCCACGGGTCACGATGGTCATGCGGGAGAGCGACTGGTCTTCGGTGGGCGCCACCGTGAGGGACTCAATGTTGTAGCCACGCGCGGAGAAAAGGCCCACGACGCGTGAGAGCGCACCGGGCTCATTCTCGAGAAGTATGGAAATGATGTGTCTCATGTCGCGCTCCATCAGAGGTCTTCTGCACCGAGCAGCATCTCGGTGAGGCCCTTGCCGGTCTGAACCATGGGCCAGACGTTTTCGGTCTGGTCGGTGATGAAGTCCATGAAGACCAGTTGATCCTTGAGTGCCAGTGCCTCTTTGATGGCGGGCTCCACGTCGGCCGGCTTGTCGATGCGCATGCCCACATGGCCATAGGATTCTGCAAGCTTGACGAAATCGGGCAAGGAATCCATGTAACTCTCGGAATAGCGCGAGCCGTATTCGATCTCTTGCCACTGCCGAACCATGCCCAGGTAGCGGTTGTTCAGGTTCAGCACCTTGACCGGGATGCGGTACTGCTGGCAGGTGGAGAGCTCTTGAATGTTCATTTGAATCGAGGCCTCGCCCGTGATGCAGACCACCTCGGCATCGGGATTCGCAAACTTCACACCCATGGCGTAGGGCAGGCCCACACCCATGGTGCCCAGGCCGCCGGAGTTGATCCAACGCCGCGGCTTGTCAAAGCGGTAGTACTGGGCCGCCCACATCTGGTGCTGCCCGACATCCGAGGTCACGAAGGCATCACCATTTGTGAGCCGCCAGACCGCCTCCACCACTGACTGGGGCTTGATCACCTCGTCGCTGGCCTTGTAGGCAAGGCAGTTGAGGCCCCGCCACTCTGATATCTGGTTCCACCAGGCCTCGTAGGGCTTGGCCGCGGGCTTGCCGCCGGAGGCCATCCCCTCCCTGAGAATGCCAACAAGATCTCTCAGGACCTCGCGGACATCGCCCACGATGGGGAGGTCGACCTTCACCCGCTTGGCGATGACCGATGGATCGATGTCGATGTGAATGATCTTGCGCGGGTTCTGGGCAAAGTGCTTGGGGTTGCCAATGACGCGGTCATCGAACCGGGCGCCCACCGCAATGAGCACGTCGCAGTGCTGCATGGCCATGTTGCATTCGTAGGTGCCGTGCATGCCGGGCATGCCCAGAAACTTTGAGTCGCTGGCCTTGTAGGCGCCCAGGCCCATGAGTGTGTTGGTGCAGGGTGCGCCCAGAAGGTCAACAAGCTCGGTGAGTTCATCCGACGCATTCGAGAGAATCACGCCACCGCCGGAGTAGACCATGGGCCTCTCCGCAGAGAGGATCATCTGCACGGCCTTTTTAATCTGGCCGAGGTGGCCCTTGACCACCGGACTGTAGGAGCGCAGGGAGACCTCTTTCGGGTACTCAAACTTGCAACGATCGCGCGTGATGTCCTTGGGAACGTCCACCAGCACAGGGCCGGGTCGGCCACTCTGTGCAATGTGAAAGGCCTTCTTGATGGTGCTGGCCAGCTCCTTGACGTCCTTGACCAGGAAGTTGTGCTTGACGCAAGGCCGTGTGATGCCCACGGTGTCGCACTCTTGGAAGGCATCCAGGCCAATGGCGTGGGTGGGCACCTGGCCCGAGATGATGACCATGGGGATGGAGTCCATGTAGGCCGTGGCAATGCCCGTGACCGCATTCGTGAGGCCAGGGCCACTGGTCACAATGCAGACGCCCGTCTTCTGGCTCGATCGCGAATAGGCGTCGGCCGCATGCACGGCGGCCTGTTCGTGCCGCACGAGGATGTGCTTGACCTTGTCCTGCTTGAAAATTTCGTCGTAGATGTAGAGAACGGCCCCACCGGGGTATCCGAATAAATGCTCTACCTTTTCTTCCTGGAGGCAACGCACCAGGATTTCTGCGCCTGTGATGTCCATGTTGTTCGGTCCTAAACAGTTCTAGTGATCCCCACCCGTCGGCGCCATCGAGCGATCGACGACACAGACATCGAGCAGGGGCTTGAAGCTGATGGATCGGCGAGCCAGAAAGCCTTGTGGGCCGAGGCTCGACGCTTCAATCGGCAAGCCCAGGATGATAGTCGGGCCTTAAAAAAGGGTCAACTTGGCCGCGGACGCGGCACGTAGATGAGGCGGGTTCGCGTGATGAGATCGTGGGGCGTCTGACGGTCTCGGCGGAACAGCGAGACCATCAGCCAGAGGCCACTCACCACGGACAGGCTGCCAACGAAGGCTCGGGTTAGGGCCCGGAGTCGCGTGATCGGCCCACCGGTGGCGGCATCCACCACTTGGAGCTGAAGTGTCTGCATGGGCAGTGTCACCCGGCCCAGGCTCCAGCCCCAGGCAAAGTAGCCCAGTAGCGTGAGGTAGAGCACCAGCTGGAGCCCGACCCGCTTGCCCTCATCGGCATGGTCGGTCTGGCCCACCAGAAAACTGTAGGCGAAGGCCACCACCATCACCGGGCCAACCAGCAGGAAGAACTCGTAGCCCATGCCGACAAACCGACGCCAGACAGAGGCATCCTTTGGCATGACCTCGCTCAATGGACCACCCGCTCAAACGAGAATTGTCCGTCGTGAAGATCGACTGGCACGACATCATTTGGGCCAAACCGCCCCTCCAGAATGAGCCTTGCGATGGGGTTCTCGATCTGGGACTGGATGGCACGCTTGAGCGGTCGGGCCCCGAAGAGCGGATCAAAGCCCACCTTGGCAACCTCATCGAGGGCCTCATCCGAGACCTCCAGGCGAAGGTCGCGCTCGGCCAGTCGAGCCCCAAGTCGCTCGAGTTGAATGCCCGCGATCTTGCGCACATGGGTCCGGTCGAGCCCGTGGAAGACCACGATCTCGTCGATGCGATTGATGAACTCTGGCCGAAAGTGCTGCTTGACCTCCTCCATGACAGCCGCCTTCACGGCTGTGCGGGGCGCATCGACCAGCCGCTGAATTTCCTGCGAGCCGAGGTTCGAGGTCATGACGACCACCGTGTTGCGGAAGTCGACCGTACGGCCCTGCCCGTCGGTGAGGCGGCCATCATCGAGCACCTGCAGCAGCACATGAAAGACATCGGGATGCGCCTTCTCCACCTCATCGAGCAGAATGACGCTGTAGGGCTTGCGGCGCACCGCCTCGGTGAGGGTTCCACCCTCTTCATAACCCACATAGCCAGGGGGCGCCCCGATCAACCGAGACACCGAGTGCTTCTCCATGAATTCGCTCATGTCGATGCGCACCAGATGCTCCTCGGAGTCGAACAAGAACTGAGCCAGTGCCTTGCAGAGTTCGGTCTTGCCCACGCCTGTTGGGCCCAGGAACAGGAAGGACCCATAAGGCCGGTTCGGGTCGGACAGCCCCGCGCGCGAGCGCCGAATGGCGTCGGCCACGAGGGTCACGGCCTCGTCCTGGCCCACCACCCGATGGTGGAGGAAGTCTTCCATCTGCAGCAGCTTGTCGCGCTCACCCTGCATCATCTTGGAGACGGGAATGCCTGTGGCCCTGGAGACCACCTCGGCGATTTCCTCTGCACCAACCTGCGTGCGCAGCAGTCGGGCCCGTTGGCCCTCCCCAGGCTGACCCGCAGCGTCTGCCGCCTTGAGGCGCGACTCCAGCTCCGGCAGCCGGCCGTACTGAAGCTCAGAGACCTTCTGCCAGTCGCCCTTGCGGGTGTGCTGCTCAATCTCCAGGCGCAGGCGCTCGATTTCCTCTTTGATGTGCTGAGACCCCTGCACGGCAGATTTCTCTGACCGCCAGATCTCCTCAAGGTCTGAGACCTCACGCTCGAGCCGGGCGATCTCCTGCTCGATGAGCTCAAAGCGCTTCTTCGAGGCGTCGTCCTTCTCCTTCCGAACAGCCTCACGCTCGATCTTGAGCTGAATCAGCCGACGGTCGAGCTTGTCCATGACCTCGGGCTTGGAGTCGATCTCCATCTTGATGCGGCTGGCCGCCTCATCAATCAGATCAATCGCCTTGTCGGGCAGGAAACGGTCTGTGATGTAGCGGTTTGAGAGCTCGGCCGCTGCCACAATGGCCGGGTCGGTGATGTCAACGCCATGGTGCAGCTCATACCGCTCCTGGAGGCCACGCAGAATGGCGATGGTCGCCTCCACCGTGGGCTCGCCCACCAAGACCTTCTGGAACCGGCGCTCCAAGGCTGCATCCTTCTCGATGTACTTCCGGTATTCATCGAGCGTGGTGGCGCCGATGCAATGCAGCTCACCGCGAGAGAGCGCGGGCTTGAGCATGTTGCCGGCATCCATGGCACCCTCGGCCTTGCCGGCCCCGACCATGGTGTGGATTTCATCGATGAAAACAATCGGGTGTCCTTGGCCGCTCTCGGACATGGCCGCCACATCCTTGAGCACCGCCTTGAGCCGCTCCTCAAACTCGCCTCTGAACTTGGCACCTGCGAGCAGCGCCGCCATGTCGAGGGTGAGGACACGTTTGCCCTTGAGCCCCTCGGGCACCTCCCCATTGACGATGCGCTGGGCAAGGCCTTCCACAATCGCTGTCTTGCCGACACCAGGCTCACCGATGAGAACAGGGTTGTTCTTGGTGCGCCGCTGCAGGATCTGAATGCAGCGGCGGATCTCGTCGTCACGGCCAATCACGGGGTCGAGCTTGCCCGCCAAGGCCCGTTCCGTGAGATCGACGGTGTACTTCTTGAGCGACTCACGCTGGCCCTCGGCCTCTGCATTGCTCACAGCCGCACCACCCCGAACGGCATCAACCGCCATCTCTAGGCTCTTGCGGCTCACGCCCGCATCCCGCAGAAGTCGAGCCGCCTCGCCCTTGTCGTCGGCCAAGACCAGCAGGAAGAGTTCGCTCGCCAAGAACTGGTCGCCTCGTCGTTGTGCCTCGCGGTCTGTCAGGTTCAACAAGCGTGTGAGCTCAGACCCAATGGTGACCTGCCCAGTGGCCTGAGACACCTTCGGCAGACGCTCAAGCCCCTGGCGCGCATCTGCGGCCAGCTTCTGGACATTGCCCCCAGCGCGTGAGAGCAAGGATCGACTGCCGCCCTCCGACTGCTCAAGCAGGGCAATCAGGAGGTGGAGGGGCTCGATCGATGGGTTGTCCTGACCAATGGCCAGGCTCTGGGCGTCAGCGATGGCCTGCTGAAATGCTGTGGTGAGTTTGTCGAGACGCATGGGAACACTCCCTTCATGTGGTGGCGGACACAACCGCGATTGGAGAGGGAGGTGGGGGCGAACCCCCGATTTTTCAAGGGGCCCTCAGGAGGACCAGCGCTGCAGGGCTGCTGCATCGCTCACGCGGGCATCCACCCATCGTTCGCCATCAGGCGTGGATTCCTTCTTCCAGAAGGGCGCCTTCGACTTGAGGTAATCCATGATGAAGGCGCAGGCCTCCAGAGCCGCCTCGCGATGCGCACTGGCCACGGCCACCAGAACGATCTGATCGGCGGGCAGCAAGGCCCCGATTCGGTGGACCACCCGAACCCCCAGCAGTGGCCAGCGCGCCTCGGCCTCATCGACAATGGCCTCAATGCTTTTTTCGGTCATGCCCGGGTAGTGCTCCAGGACCATGCGGGCAACATCGGTGCCCTCGTTGAGGTCTCGAACCGTGCCGATGAAACTCGCCACTGCTCCAACCTTGCCATTCCAATCGCCACTGGGCAGTCGGCGCAGGGCATCGAGTTCGGCCTGGATGTTGAAGTCTTCGGCCTGAACCTGAACCCTGGGCCGATGCGGCAAGGGCGACGAACCGGGCATGTGGCTAGCCTCCGGTGACTGGCGGAAAGAACGCCAGTTCATCGCCTGCACGCAGCTCATGGCGTTCGTCCACGAGCTGATGATTCACCGCGGCGCGGGTGCGCTGGGCGTCTCGAAGGCCCCTGCTCCAGGCCTCACCCCGATCGGCGAGCTGGCTGCGGACCTGTGCCACCGGGGTGCCAGGGGGCAAGACGAGGCGCTCCTGCTCCACACCCGTGGACTCTCGCAGGCCCGCAAAGAGCCGAAGGTTGACGTCAATGGATTCGCCCATGGGTAGATGCTAGGCCAGAAGCATGGAAAACGGGAAGAACCGGAGCCGATCACCCCGCGCCACTGGGGCATTCATCGGCACTTCCAGCAGCCCCTCGGACTCTGAAATGGATGACAGGATTTGCGAGTTCTGCCGGGGATGAAGGACTGCATGCCCTGACGGGTCGATGCTGGCGCGGAGGAACTCCTGTCGCGCATCGGTGTTGGGCTTGTCAAAGCCCGCCGGCACCCAGACTGCCCCCAGAGAGACATCCGCCTGGCCCGAGGCCCTGAGCAGGAATGGGCGCACCAACAAGACAAAGGTCACCCAGGCCGAGACTGGATTGCCAGGCATGCCCAGAAAGGCTGCCCTCCCCACCCGGCCGAATGCAAAAGGCTTTCCGGGTTTGATGGCAATCTTCCAAAGGTCGAGTGTGCCCTCCGCGGTGACCGCCGACTTGATGTGATCCTCCTCCCCCACCGAGACCCCGCCGCAGGTCAGCAGGACATCACACTTTTGTCCACCTTCGGAGAGTCGACGCCGGGTGGTCTCGAGGCAATCCGGCAGAGAGCCCAGGTCTTCCACCGCCAGGCCCATGCCCCGAACCAGGGACATGATCATGGGCCGATTGCTGTCGTAAATCTGGCCGTCCGCCAACGGCTCACCGGGCTGACGCAGCTCATTGCCGCTGGAGAAGACGCCCACCCGAAGCCTTGTGCAGACGCTCACCTCGGCCAGCCCGATGGAGGCCAAGAGCCCGACGTCGGCCGCCGAGAGTCGACGGCCCGAGGGCAGCACCACCTGACCAACCTGCAGGTCACCGCCGGCCGGTCGCACGAACTGACCTGCGGCCGCGGGCTGGTGAAAACGCACCTGGCCGTCACCGAGGGCCTCGGTGTCCTCCTGCATGACAACCGCATCAGCCCCTGCAGGCATGGGAGCACCCGTGAAGACGCGGGCTGCGGTCTGGGGAAGAAGCGGTGATGCCATCGCACCGGCTGGGATGCGCTGAGAGACCGACAGGATGGTGCCTGCCTGGATCTCCCTGGACCGCACCGCAAAGCCGTCCATTTGGGCGTTGTCGAAGGCCGGCACTGCGAGTGGCGAGGTGATGGTCTTGGCCAGGATGCGGCCCAGCGCAGATGCAGTGGGTATCTGCTGGGCCTGGGGTGGCGGCCCAGACTGGGCCAGAAGCCAGTCCATGGCCTCGGTCAGCGTCTTCACCTCAGACGTGTCCGGCCCGCTGGGCAATGTAGGCCTTCAGCAGGGCAACATCACGGCCCATGGCCGTGACCCGCTGTGGCAATGACTCGATGTTCTCAAAGCCCGGCGGCCTGGGCGCTGGACGACCGAGCGCCTCCTCGATGGTCTCACCGAACTTCGCTGGCAGCGCCGTCTCCAGGCAGACCATGGGCACCCCGGGCTCCAAATGCTGTCGGGCCACAAAAATGCCGTCGGCTGTGTGCGGGTCGATGATCCGGCCTTCATCGCGGTAGACCGACTGAATGGTCTCGATTCGGGCTGCATGGTGGCTTCGGCCGGACTGCATGCCAGAGGCGACCACCGCCCGTCGGCTCGCCTCGTCGTTGAGCGAGAAGGAGCCCTCGCGGGCCAGCTGCTGCCAGAGAGACGCAAGCCGTTTCGCATCGGATCCAACAAGGTCGAAGACATACCGCTCAAAGTTCGAGGCCTTGGAGATGTCCATGGACGGGCTGGACGTTCGGTGCGTTTCGGCCGTGCCTCGAGGACGATAGACGCCCGACTCGAAAAATTCATGCAGCACATCATTCTCGTTGGTGGCCACCACCAAATGTGCAATGGGAAGGCCCATTTGCCGGGCCATGTGGCCCGACAAAACATTCCCAAAATTTCCAGAGGGCACGCAAAAGGAGACAGGTGCACCGAGCGAGAGGCCATTCTGGGCGACCGCCTGGAAGTAGCCCGCGAAGTAATAAACGATCTGAGCCGACACCCGGGCCCAGTTGATGGAGTTCACCGATCCGATGGCATATCGAGCCTTGAAATCAAGGTCTGCCGAGACCGCCTTGACCATGTCCTGACAGTCGTCGAAGCTACCGGGCACGGCCAGGTTGTGAATGTTTGGGTCGTGCAGGCTGTACATCTGGGCGCGCTGGAATTCGCTCATGCGGCCCTCGGGCGACAGCATGAAGACCGCAACACCACGCCGGCCCCTCATGGCGTGCTCCGCGGCACTGCCAGTGTCGCCAGAGGTTGCACCGAGGATGTTGAGATGCTGACCACGCTTTTCGAGCACATACTCAAAGAGCTGCCCCAGCAGCTGCATGGCCATGTCTTTGAAGGCGAGCGTGGGCCCGTTGGAGAGTTCGAGCAAGGCCATGGGCGTGCCGCCGGAGGGCCTGAGTGGACTGAGCGGGGCAATGGCCGAACTGCCAAACCGCTCCGCCGTGTAGGCCCTGCGCGTGAGCTCGGCCAGGTCGTGGGCGGGAATGTCATCGGCATAGGCGCCCACCACGGCGGCGGCCAGGCTGGGGTAGTCCATTTTGGAGAGTTGCTCCAGCGAGGCTGGCAGGACAGGCACCTCCTCTGGAATGGCCAAGCCACCATCGGGGGACAAACCCTCGAGCAGGATGTCGGTGAAGGCCCCGAGTCGCTGCTCCGAGCGTGTCGACCGATAGGCCAGGCTCATGAGAAGGATTCCACCCGCAGTCGAACTGGCGGCATGAGCACGGCATCGAGCGCCTCAAGCTGCTCTGTGGCCCGCATGACCGCGGCCTCCAGGCAGCGGTGGGTGATCAGCACCACATCGGTCTGGCCGGAGCCGTCCTGCGGCTCATGCTGAACGAATGCGTCGATGGAGATGCCCTCGGCGGCCAGAACGCGGGTGATGTCGGCCAATACCCCGGGTCGATCAGAGACGCGCAGGCGCAAGTAGTAGCCCGAGGTGACCTGCTCGATCGGCAGCACCGGCAGGGCACGGCGCCACTGGGGGGCCACCCCCAGATGTGGCACTGGCGTGCCACCCTCGCAGCCATGACGCCGGGCGAGGTCGATGAGGTCTGCCACCACGGCGCTCGCCGTGGGCGCTGCGCCCGCTCCTTTGCCGTAGTAAAGGGTGTGTCCCACAGCATCACCGTTGACCAGCACTGCATTCATGGCCCCCTCGACATTGGCCAAGAGACGCTTGGCTGGAACCAATGTGGGATGGACCCGCAGCTCCACCCCCTCCGGCCGGCGTCGTGTGATGCCCAGCAACTTGATTCGGTGACCCAGTGCCTCGGCATGGCGAATGTCGATGGAGGCGAGCCCGCGAATGCCTTCGACATGCGCATCATCAAACGACAACGGCATGCCAAAGGCGATGGCCGCAAGCAGCGTGATCTTGTGGGCGGCATCCACACCCTCGACATCGAAGGTCGGGTCGGCCTCTGCATAGCCGAGCTTCTGGGCCTGGGCCAGCACCTCATCAAATCCAAGGCCCTTGTCGCGCATCTCGGAAAGAATGAAGTTGGTGGTGCCATTGATGATGCCGGCGACCGACTCAATCTCGTTGGCTGCAAGCCCCTCTCGCAGGGCCTTGATGATGGGTATGCCCCCGGCCACCGAGGCCTCAAAGCCCACCTGCACACCACGTGCCTCGGCGAGCGGAAAAATGTCATTGCCATGGACCGCCAGCAAGGCCTTGTTGGCGGTGACCACGTGCACACCGGCCTCGATGGCGCCAAGCACGAGGGTCTTTGCGTATCCATAACCCCCAATGAGCTCGATCAGGACATCGGGCTTGGCCGCGGCCAGCATCTCAAGCGCATCAGAGAAGGCCAGACACGCTGGGCCAGTGATCCCACGGGACTTGGCCTGATCGAGGTCTGCCACGGCCACCAATTGCACCGGGCGGCCAGCCCGCTGGAAGATGATCTCTGCGTTTCGGTGCAGCAGCTCGGCCACACCGCCCCCCACGGTGCCAAGCCCCGCCAGGGCGACCCGAAGCGGCACAGGCGCACTCATGTCTCGGCTCCAGCCAGGCTGCCCTGCCCGTCTGAACCAGACTCCACCGGCAGCTTGATCAGGCCATCCTTGCGAAACATGTCCTTGATGCCGCGGACGGCCTGCCGAATGCGCTGCTCATTCTCAATGAGCGCAAACCGAACATGGGTGTCGCCATAGTCTCCGAATCCAATGCCAGGGGAGACCGCCACGCGAGCCTCCAAGAGAAGCTTCTTTGCGAACTCCAAGGACCCCATGGCCTGATAGGCCTCTGGTATGCGCGCCCAGATGTACATCGAGGCCTTGGGCACCTCCACCGTCCAGCCTGCATCCAGAAGGCCTCGGGCGAGGACATCACGTCTGGATTGGTACTGACGTCGAACCTCCTCCACGCAGTCCTGGGGGCCTTCCAGGGCGATGACCGAGGCGACCTGGATCGGCGTGAAGGTGCCGTAGTCGTGATAGCTCTTGATCCGCGCCAAGGCCGAGACCATCTCGGCATTGCCCACCATGAAGCCCACCCGCCAGCCCGCCATGCTGTATGACTTGCTCAGCGTGAAAAACTCCACAGCAACATCGCGCGCGCCGGGCACCTGCATGATCGATGGCGCCTGGTAGCCGTCGAATACGATGTCGGCGTAGGCCAGGTCGTGCACCACGAGGATGCCGTGCTCCTTGGCCAGGGCCACCACCCGCTCAAAGAAGGGCAGGTCTACGCACTGAGCGGTGGGATTGCTTGGAAAGCCCAAGATCATCATCTTGGGCTTGGGAATCGATTCCCGAATGGCCCGCTCGAGCTCCTCGAAGAAGTCGACATCATTGGTCATGCGAATGGACCGAATGTCTGCCCCCGCAATGATGGCCCCATAGATGTGAATGGGGTAGGACGGGTTGGGCACCAGCACGGTGTCGCCTCGGTCGAGTGTGGCGAGCATCAGGTGGGCCAGGCCCTCTTTGGATCCAATTGTGGCGATGGCTTCGGTGTCTGGGTCCAGGCTCACGCCGTAGCGGCGCTGATACCAGCCGACAATGGCCTTTCTGAGCCTGGGGATGCCCTTGGAGACCGAATAGCCGTGGGTGTGCTCCTTCTGGGCGGTCTCCACCAACTTTTCAACAATGTGCGCGGGGGTGGCCGCATCCGGATTGCCCATGCTCATGTCAATGATGTCGACGCCGCGGCGTCGCTCGGCCATCTTCAGCTCGCCCGTGATGTTGAAAACGTACGGAGGCAGCCGCTGGATGCGTGGGAAGGGCTTCATGGAAGGGACCAGACCTTGGGAAAAGTCCTAACTTTAGCCTAGAGGAGCGGTCGCAAAAAAGTCGTGAAACTCTGATAGTGTGAGGACCAATGCCAACCAAACTGCAGCCGGACCTGCCACCCAGCCAGTTCAGCATCACCGCCCACGGGCCTGGCTACCTCACGATCAACGGGTCGAGGTTCACCGACTCCGTCCTCGTCACCTCCGACGCCCCCCCGCAGCCCTGGTCCTGCCCGGATGTCCGCCGCCTCGGCGCCGCAGACCTTCAAGCCTGGCGAGCCTGTGCACCCGAGCTCATTCTGCTGGGCACGGGCCGGCGCCAGGTCATGCCGAGCCCGCAGCTCATGGCAAGCCTCATGCAGCGCGGGCCCCAGGGGGAGGCACCCATCGGGCTCGAGGCCATGGACACGGCTGCAGCCTGTCGAACCTTCAACCTGCTGGCCGCCGAGGGACGACGGGTCTTGGCGGCCTTGATCATTGAACCCGCCCCCACTGACCTCACTTGAAGGAGCCTGCATGGCCGCGCTTTGCATGAACCCGGGCGACACCTTGCCCAGCCTGACCGTTGAGACCGACCTCGGGAAAGCCCAGCTCCACGATTGGCGTGGCCAGGCCTTGGTGCTGTACTTCTACCCCAAGGACGACACGCCCGGCTGCACAGTCGAGGGACAAGACTTCAGCCGTCTGCATGCTGAATTCCTCGAGCTGGGCTGCCAGGTCGTTGGCGTGAGCCGCGACACCGTGTCGTCGCACGAGCGCTTCATCGGCAAGCACAACCTCACCATCACCCTGATTGCTGACACCAGCAGCGCACTCTGTGAGGCCCTCGGCGTGATCAAGGAGAAAAACATGTATGGCAAGAAGGTGCTGGGCATCGAGCGCAGCACCTTCTTGTTCAACGACCAGGGTGTGCTCCACCAAGCATGGCGTGGCGTGTCTGTGCCGGGCCATGCAGAGGCCGTCCTGCAGGCTGTCAAAGCCCTCAAATCCAACTGACGAGAGCACCCGCCCATGCCATTGCCGAAGGCCCCAGCCAAGCCCGCCACCTTGCTCAAGTCCGATGATGCCGTCCTGGCCAAGGCGGTTCTGCCTGCCCGAAGCCTGAAGAAGGGGGCACCCGAGGACGATGCCACGGTGCCAGTGCCCATGGCCGCCTCCCAGCCGACCATTGCCCGGGAGTCGCCAACGCGCTACCACGCCACCGAGAAGGCGCAGCGCACCCCGAGTGCGAAGCCCGCACGAGCCCGCCGCCACGGCACGGGGCCGGCCAAGTTGTTCGTGCTCGATACGAATGTGCTCATGCACGACCCATCAAGCCTTTTCCGGTTCGAGGAGCACGACGTCTACCTGCCCATGACCACGCTGGAGGAACTCGACGGGCACAAGAAGGGCCTCTCCGAGGTCGCACGGCATGTGCGGCAGGTGTCCCGAAGCCTGGATGCACTGATCGAAGCCCTTCCCACCGAGCGGCGCAATCGCCTCGGCGAGGGCCTTCCGCTGGATGCCCTGGGCCATGGCGATGCGACCGGACGGCTCTTCTTCCAGACCGAACTGCTGCAGACTGCGCCTGTCACTGGGCTGCTGGAGGGGAAGGCAGACAACCAGATTCTCTCTGTGGTGAGGGCACTCAGTGAACGGCACCCCGACCGAGAGGTTGTGCTGGTCTCCAAGGACATCAACATTCGGATCAAGGCCCACGCACTGGGCCTGCCCGCAGAGGACTACTTCAACGATCAGGTCATTGATGATGCAGACCTGCTCTACACCGGCAGCATGGCCCTGCCGGAAGACTTCTGGGAGACCCATGGCAAGAACATGGAGTCCTGGCAGCAGGGGGGCACCAGCTTCTATCGCGTCACCGGGCCCTTGTGCGCAGCCTTTCACTTGAATCAATTCGTCTACGATGAGGGCGCGCGTCCGCTCTACGCCATTGTCCAGGAACTGCGCGGGCGCACCGCCGTCCTCAAGGTCTTGAAGGACTACGGCCATGCCAAGAATGCGGTCTGGGGCATCACGGCCCGCAACCGTGAGCAGCACTTCGCACTCAGCCTGCTCATGAATCCAGAGATCGACTTCGTGAGCCTGCTCGGACAGGCAGGCACTGGCAAGACGCTGCTGGCCCTGGCGGCCGGACTGGCGCAGACCCTGGAGTCCAAGCTCTACAACGAGATCATCGTTACGCGCGCCACGGTGCCGATTGGCGACGACATTGGCTTTTTACCTGGCACGGAAGAGGAAAAGATGCAGCCCTGGATGGGCGCCTTCGAAGACAACCTCGAGGTCTTGAACCGAGGCATGGAGTCAGGCGGAGACTGGGGTCGATCGGCAGCCTCAGACCTCATTCGCAGCAAGATCAAGATCAAATCCATGAACTTCATGCGAGGCCGCACGTTCATTAGCAAGTTTGTGATCATCGATGAGGCGCAGAACCTCACGCCCAAGCAAATGAAGGCCCTCATCACTCGAGCTGGCCCAGGAACCAAGGTGGTCTGCATGGGCAATATCGCCCAGATCGACTCACCTTACCTCACAGAAGGGTCATCCGGCCTCACCTACACAGTCGACCGCTTCAAGGGCTGGGGCCACGGCGGTCATGTCACCCTGCAGCGAGGCGAACGGTCCCGTCTGGCCGACTTCGCAAGCGACAGCCTCTAACGCGCGGGCTGTCCGGAGGGTGTCGGGGTCGCGGCTCAGAGCCCGCTGAGAATCTGCTGCCGTCGCACCTGATGCTCTGCGGGGCTGATGAGGCCTTTTTGGAGCAGGGCATCGAGACGTGCGAG
>CAZPRT010000003.1:0-26713 GCA_964589205.1 uncultured Bordetella sp.
TGCAGTCTGCAGGCCGTCGCGCCGGACTGGCCGCGTCAGCCGAGACCTTTGACGAATGGCTTGCGGGGGTCTCGGACTGGGTCCGATGCCAGCAGGCCAGCGGCCTGACGCCCACAGTCTGGGTCAAGGGCTCTCGCTTCATGCGCATGGAACGCCTCATCGACCCACTCATGACCAAGGATCCGCACGATGCTGCTCTTTCTGTTTGACCTGCTCGAGCCGATGATCCGTGGCCTGGGGGTGTTTGGCTACATCACGCTGCGCGCCGTCATGGCCACCCTGACGGCCCTGGCCATCGGCCTGCTCCTGGGCCCCTGGGTGATCCGGCGTCTCACCGAACTAAAGATTGGGCAGGCTGTTCGCCATGACGGTCCGCAGACCCATCTGGTGAAGGCAGGCACCCCGACCATGGGTGGCGCCCTGATCCTGCTGTCGGTGGGGGTGACCACCCTCTTGTGGGCGGACCTCGCCAACCGGTTTGTATGGGTCGTGCTGCTCATCACCCTGGGCCTTGGGGCCGTGGGCTGGGTGGATGACTATCGCAAGGTGGTCTATCGAGATCCCAAAGGCCTGCCCGGGCGTTGGAAGTATTTTTGGCAGTCGGTGATTGGCCTGGTGGCTGCCTTCGTGCTGGCCTTTGCTGTGTCTGGGAACTCCAATGAGCAGGCCTGGCAGTTGTTTCTCACCTGGCTCCACAATGGCCTGGAGCTCACCCTGCCATCCCAGGCCGACCTCATCGTTCCATTCTTCAAGAGCGTGGCCTATCCCTTGGGCGTCTGGGGTTTCGTGGTGCTGTCTTACTTCGTGATCGTGGGCAGCAGCAATGCCGTTAACTTGACTGATGGCCTGGATGGCCTGGCCATCATGCCCACCGTGCTGATCGCCGGGGCCTTGGGCGTGTTTGCGTATGTGGCGGGCAACGCCGTCTTCTCGAAGTACCTGCTGCTGCCCCATATTCCAGGCGCAGGCGAACTCACCGTGTTCTGTGCAGCCTTGGTGGGTGCCGGCTTAGCCTTTCTCTGGTTCAACGCCTACCCCGCGACGGTCTTCATGGGAGATGTGGGTGCCCTGGCCCTGGGTGGGGCCCTGGGGGCTGTGGCCATTGTCGTGCGGCAGGAGATCGTGCTCTTTGTGATGGGTGGTGTCTTCGTGGCCGAGACCCTCTCGGTCATGCTGCAGGTGGCCTATTTCAAATACACCAAGCGACGATTTGGAGAGGGCCGACGCATCCTGCGGATGGCGCCCCTGCACCATCACTTTGAGGAGTCGGGCTGGAAGGAAACCCAGGTGGTGGTTCGGTTCTGGATCATCACCATGATGCTGGTGCTGGCAGGGCTGGCCACCCTGAAGATTCGATAGCCATGAGCGAGATGCAGCCCACCTGGAACTGGGAGGCCGGCCACGATTGGCGGGGCCGTCAGGCCTTGGTGGTCGGCGGTGGAGAGTCGGGCCAGGCCACGGCGCGTTGGCTGGTTCGTCAGGGCATGCGGGTTCGGCTCATCGACAGCCGAGCGCAGCCGGCCGGCCAAAACCCAGATGGCGTGGACTGTCGCTGGGGGCAGTCGATGCCCTTCGGGGACCAGTGGCTCGACGGTGTGGACATGGTGGTGGGCACGCCTGGTCTCTCACCCCACCCGGAGCGGCTGGGTTCCGTTGCGGCCTTGCGGGCTGCGGCCCTGTCGCGAGGCATTCCCATCGTGCAGGAGCTCGACCTCTTTGACTGGGCGATCTCTCGGCTGGCCTCGAGCCCCGGCGCCTCGGCGGAGGCGGTTGAACTGGCCTTGGCCAGGCCTCCGGTGCTGGCGGTCACTGGCACCAACGGCAAGACCACCACCGTCATGCTCCTGGCCCACCTTCTGGGTGTGGCTGGCATGGATGTGCAGGTGGCTGGCAATGTCAGCCCATCGCTGCTGCAGGCCTTGATGATGCGAGAGGATGCCGGGCAGATGCCCGCGGTCTGGGTGCTTGAACTCTCCAGTTTTCAATTGGCATTGGCGAGTCGATTCACGCCCACCGCCTCGGTGCTGCTCAATGTTGACCAAGACCACCTCGACTGGCACCTCGACCTCGAAGACTACCGGGCTGCCAAGCTGCGCATTTTTGGCCTGCCCTGCGCTGCGCAGACCATCTGGGTCGACCGTGACGACGCAGCGCTGGCCGAGGCCATTGCAGCCCACGTGTCGCAGACAACCCCCCAACGATTTGGCTATGGCGTCTCGCCACTGGGGGCCACTGAGCCTGGCCTGGGCGTGGCCCACGAGGGCCTCGACTGGCTCGTTCACCGGGCCAGTGCAGCCGAGCCTTTGGTGCGACTGATGCCGACAGCGGCCTTGCGCATTCCCGGGCCGCACAACCTTCGCAATGCGATGGCCAGCCTTGGCCTGGCCCTGACGGTGACCCAGGACTTGGCGGCCTTGCTCCGCGGACTGCGGGAGTACCGCGGAGAGCCCCATCGCCTGGAGACAGTCCTCTCCATTGGCCCCGTCGATTTTGTGGATGACAGCAAGGGCACGAATGTGGATGCGACCTTGGCCGCCCTCAGGGCATTCGGCGGCGCCCTGGTGGTGATTGTGGGTGGCGATGGCAAGGGCCAGGATTTCTCGCGCCTGGTGGAGGCCCTGGTCCAGAAAGGCTGCCTGGTGGCCACCATTGGGCGAGACGGTCCCGCCTTGGCCCAGGCATTGCGGGCCCGCGGCCAAACGCCACAGGAGTCGGATGACCTGCCACAGGCGGTGCGCTGGGCACATGCCAAGGCGAATGAACTGGCTGAGGCCAGGGGCCATGCCACGGTCCTGCTCTCGCCGGCCTGCGCGAGCTTCGACATGTTCAAGAATTACGCCCATCGGGCGGCCGTATTCGTGGAGGCCGCACGTGAGATCGCCCAGCAGGAGGGCCAGCCATGCTGAGCCGGTTCGGCGACGTCCTGCGACCAGCCCCGCCCGACTGGCGGCTCATGGGCGTCTTTCTGGGCCTGCTCATGCTCGGTCTGGTGATGGTCTATTCCGCCAATCTCCCGCTGCCGGGCTCGGAAGAGGCCCCAAACATCTGGCGGCTCATGCGGGGCCATCCGGCCCATCTCCTGGTGGGCCTCTTCGTCTTCTGGATTCTGCTGTCGATCCCCATCAGCCAGTGGCAACGTTTTTCGGCCTGGGCCTTTGTGCTGGGCATCGCGCTGCTGCTGGTGGTTGCTGGCATCAAGCTCATTGGTGGGGCCGCCTTCATCAAGGATGGCGCGGTGCGTGCCATTCCGCTGGGTGTGATCACACTGCAGCCTGCAGAACTGATGAAGCTTTTCGCATTGGTCTTTGCCGCCGCCTACGCCGTGCGCCGGCAAGAGCGCATGCAGTCTGACCTGCTGCGTGGCCTGGCCCCCATCGGGGGCCTGATGCTGCTTGTGATTCTCCTGCTGCTCTATCAGCCCGACCTCGGCTCGACCATTGTCATCACCTGCACCGTGGCCACGGTTTTATTCTTGGGCGGCATGAGCCTTCGGGTCATCGTGCCGTTGGTCATTCTCATGGTCGGCTTCTTCGCATTCATGGTCTATGTCACCCCGTGGCGGCTGGACCGACTCTTGTCGTACCTGAGCCCCTGTGCCCCCGACCATGTGCAGACCACCGGCTATCAGCTCTGTGGCGCCCTGATTGCATTCGGCCACGGCGGGCTCTTTGGCTCAGGACTGGGCACGGGCATTGCCAAACTGGGTCATCTGCCCCTTCCGCACACCGACTTCATCTTTGCGGTGATTGGTGAGGAACTCGGCTTTGTCGGGGTGCTCGCCGTCATGCTGACCTTTGCCTACCTGATTCGGCGGGCCATGGAAATTGGCCGTGTCTCGATGTCCCAGGAGCGTCTCTTTGCGGGCCTGGTGGCCCAGGGCATTGCGGTCTGGATCGGCCTGCAGACCTTCATTCATGCTGGCGTGAACACGGGGCTGCTGCCCACCAAAGGGCTCACGCTGCCCTTCATCAGCCATGGTGGCAGTTCCATGCTGGCCGTTTGCATGGCCATGGGCCTGCTGGTTCGGATCGACATGGAGAACCGTGCCCGAGTCCGTGGCACTCCCATTCAGGAGTCCGCTGTCATGGTGCGGCCGCGGCATCGCATGGGGGCCTTCAGTTGAGTGCCCAGGTGATCATCGCGGCCGGTGGCACGGGGGGGCATGTCTTCCCAGCCCTGGCCGTGGCCAAGGGGCTCATGGCCCGGGGCCATGGCCCGAGTTGGGTGGGGTCCAATCGTGGCCTGGAGGCACGGGTGGTGCCGCAGGCTGGCATGCCCCTGCTGCAACTCGACTTCCAGGGCCTTCGGGGACGCGGGCTTTGGGCCCTGCTGCAGATGCCCTTCGGCCTGCTGCGGGCCATGCTGCGCTGCTGGTCGTGGATGCGCAAGGCCTCCCCCCGACTGGTCATTGTCTTTGGGGGCTATGTGAGCTTTCCGGTGGCCGTGGTCGCGCGTCTCATGGGTCGGCCCGTGATGGTGCACGAGCAGAACGCAGTCATGGGCACCGCCAACCGATGGATCGCCCGGTGGGCACAGGCGGTGGTGGTGAGCTTTGAGAAGACACGGTTCGCACCTGGCAACAGCCAATGGATTGGAAACCCGGTGAGGCAAGAGCTGCTCGCCCTGGGTGTGGCCCGAAGCAGCATGGCCGAGCGCACGGGGCCGTTGCGGCTCCTGGTGCTTGGGGGCAGCCTGGGCGCCCGGCCACTCAATGAGGGCCTGCCTGCCGCGCTGGCCACCTTGGCCAAGGAAGGCATTGCATTCGAGGTTCGTCACCAGTCTGGGCCGGCCGGCCAGCCAGGCAGCCAGGCCCGTTATGCAGAGGCTGGCCTGGCTGCCGAGGTGCTGCCGTTCATCGACGACATGTCTGCGGTCTATGCCTGGGCAGACCTCGCCGTCTGCCGTGCGGGCGCCTCCACCGTGGCGGAGATGACGGCCGTGGGCCTGCCCGCGGTCTATGTGCCACTGCCCCATGCCATTGATGACCACCAGACCGCCAACGCCGCCGCCGTGGTGGCTGCAGGCGGCGCATGGCTGGTTCCACAGGGCGAGGCCTTTGAAGAGCGCCTCTCCGAGCGGCTTCGTGGTCTCAACCGGGCAGTGCTTCTGCAGGCCGCCAGAGCCTTGGAGGGTCAACAGCCCAAGGCCGTGGAGGCCCGGATGCTCGACCTCTGCGAGGCCTTGATGCAGGCGGAGGGACGGCCATGAAGCACAAGATTCGTTGCCTTCATTTTGTGGGCATTGGAGGCTCGGGCATGTCTGGCATTGCGGAGGTTCTGATCAACCAGGGCTACCGCGTGCAGGGCACAGACCTTCATTCCAATGCGGCCACCGAGCGACTGGCCTCATTGGGCGCCATCATTCATCTGGGCCATGCAGCCGACAAGATCGAGGGTGCCGATGTGGTGGTCATCTCCACAGCCGTGAAGTCTGACAATCCAGAGCTGCAGGCGGCTCGGGCCAGAAAGATACCAGTGGTGCCGCGGGCCCTCATGCTCAGTGAACTCATGCGCATGAAGCAGGGCATTGCCATTGCAGGAACCCATGGCAAGACCACCACGACAAGCCTGGTGGCCTCCCTGCTCGCCGAGGGTGGCCTGGACCCAACCTTCGTCATTGGCGGCCGGCTCAACAGTGCGGGCGCCAATGCAAGGCTCGGCCTGGGCGATGCCTTTGTGGCCGAGGCCGATGAGTCTGATGGGTCCTTTCTGAATCTCATGCCCATGATGGCGGTGATCACCAACATCGACGCCGACCACATGGAGACCTACGACCATGACATGGCCAAGCTCAAACAGGCCTTCATCGCATTCACCCAGCGCCTGCCGTTCTACGGAGAGGCGATTGTCTGCGTCGATGATGCAAACGTGCGCGAGATCATTCCCTTTGTGTCGCGGCCGGTTCTCACCTATGGCCTGTCTGCCGATGCGGATGTTCGCGCAGCCAATGTTCAGGCGGGCGACTTCAGCATGGCCTTCGACCTGCTGCGCGAGGGCCATGCACCCCTGGCGGTGCGGCTCAACCTGCCAGGCCAGCACAATGTTTTGAATGCCTTGGCCGCCTGCGCCGTGGCCACCGAACTGGGTGTCAGCGATGCAGCCATTGCCGCAGGGCTCTCTCAGTTCAAGGGCGTTGGTCGTCGGCTGCAACGCTGGGGCCGCACAGAGATTGGGCGGGCTCAGGTGGAGCTCATCGATGACTACGGCCATCACCCGGTCGAGGTTCGGGCCACGCTCGAGGCCGTGCGAGGTGCATTCCCAGGGCGTCGACTGGTGCTGGTGTTTCAGCCGCATCGGTACAGCCGGACCCGCGACCTCTTCGAGGACTTTGTGAAGGTGCTGTCCACGGTCGATGTGCTGGTGCTCTCGGAGGTTTACGCGGCGGGCGAGGCCCCGCTGGCCATGGCGGATGGTCGAAGCCTGGCACGCACCATTCGTCAGCTTGGCCGCGTCGACCCCATCTTTGCAGAGACCGTGGAGGACATTCCAAGCCTCCTCGAAGGGGTGGTTCGAGATGATGATGTCGTCGTGACCATGGGGGCGGGCACGATTGGTGGCCTGGCCGGTCGGCTGCAGGCCCAGGGAGGGCGGCACTGATGGTGCACATGCCCTACCAAAAGGTGGCCGTCCTGCTGGGAGGGCGGTCTGCTGAACGTGAAATTTCCCTGCGCACGGGCGCTGGCGTGCTGGCCGCACTGGCGCGTCGTGGTGTGGCCACCGTGGCCTTTGATCCCGCGGAACGTCCATTGGAGGACCTGCGCACCGAAGGCGTGGACGCGGTCTTCATTGCCCTGCATGGGCGATTCGGAGAGGATGGCACCGTGCAGGGCGTGCTCGAGTGGATGGGCCTGCCCTACACGGGCTCCGGCGTCATGGCATCGGCCGTGGCCATGGACAAGTCGCTGACCAAGCGAATCTGGTCCTCGATGGGCATTCCCACACCGGCCCACCAGCTCGTGACCTCCGGCACCGATCCCTCTACGCTCGGGCCGGCGCTCACACTGCCCCTGGCCATCAAGCCTGCGCGCGAAGGCTCCTCGATCGGCTTTACCAAGCTGACCGACTGGTCTGGATTTGCGCAGGCCGTGGCCCTGGCTGCAGAGCACGACACGGCCGTCATGGCCGAGGCCTTTGTCTCTGGCCGAGAGTTCACCATTGCCCTGCTCGGTGGAGGTGCAGCGGGGCCGGTTCGGGCCCTGCCGGTCATTGAGATTCAGGCGCCCGATGGCCGATACGACTACCAGAACAAATACTTTGGTGATGCCACGCGTTACCTGTGCCCGGCACCCTTGCCGCCCGAGCTTGCTGAGCATTTCCAGGCCTTGGCCAAGTCTGCCTTTGAGGCCATCGGCTGCGAGGGCTGGGCGCGGGTCGACCTGCTTTGGGATGGCGTCTCGACAACGCCCATGCTGCTGGAGATCAACACCATTCCTGGCCTGACCGATCATTCCCTGGTGCCGATGGCCGCCCAGGCCGTTGGCATGGACTACGACGAACTGGTCATGACCATCCTGGCCTCTGCACGCACCAAGCTGGAGGGCGCCTCGCGTGGATAGCCTTCGCAGCCTCTGGCATTCCCCCCTGGCCTTGCAGCGCCTCAGCAGCGCCCTGGTCTGGGCTGCGGGGCTGTCGCTCGCGCTCGGCCTTGGGCATTGGTTGGCGAGTCGACCAGCCTTTGCCCTGCGCATGGTGGAGGTGCAGGCTGTTGGCGCCCCCATGCGGCATGTGCAAGAGGCAGACATTCGCCTGGCCTTTGCCAATGGGCTGTCGGGCACCACCCTCACGGCCCCGCTTCACGAGGTTCAGTCGCGGCTTGCAGCCCACCCCTGGGTTCGTCAGGTCAGCATTCGCCGCATCTGGCCCAACCGACTGTTGGTTCGGGTGGAGGAGCATCAGCCCCTCGCCAGCTGGGAGGATGGCCGCTTCTTTAACCAGCAGGGTGAGCTCTTTCTGGGTGAGGAATCGGCGGCACACGAGGATGCGCGACGGGTTTACGGCTGCCTGCTGCCCGCGCTCTCGGGGCCGGTCGGAACCGAGTCGCGGGTGCTCGGCCGAGCCCTCGACATTCAACGCCTCATGGAGGCGTCCAAGGCCGGCCCGGCAGACCTCAGCGGCGTCATGCTCACCCCGCATTTCGCCTGGCGTCTGACCCTGTCGTCGGGCATGTCGGTGGAGCTTGGCCGAGACAGTCTGGGTGCTGACTGGCGCCTGCGGCTCGGGCATTTCTTGGAGAGTCGGGATTGGCTCCAGGCGCGTCTTGCGCAGGAGGCTGGTGAGCGGCCCACGGCCGTTGATCTTCGATATGCCAACGGATATGCCTACCGCGCTGTGTCCATGGGGCAGGCGGCGCCCGTCGATTCAAAGGTCAGCCCCCCCGCATCGGCTGTGAGCTGTCTGCGCCACTTTCAACAGGAATTCCCTCATGACACGTGACTCCAAGAACCTTTTTGTCGGTCTCGACATCGGGACCTCCAAAATTGTGGCCATCGTGGGCCAGCTCGATGGAGATCGGCTCGATGTCATTGGCCTGGGCCAGGCGGAGAGTGACGGCCTCAAGAAGGGCGTGGTCGTCAACATCGACTCCACCGTGGCCTCGATTCAAAAGGCCCTGGAAGAGGCTGAGCTCATGGCCGACTGCAAGATCGCATCGGTCTGGACTGGCATTGCAGGCAGCCACATCCGCAGCTTCAACTCCTCGGGCATGGTGGCCATCAAGGAGAAGGAGGTCAGCCAGGCCGACATGGATCGGGTCATTGAGACCGCCACGGCCGTGAGCATTCCGGCCGACCAGCAGGTGCTGCATGTGCTGCCGCAGGAGTTCATCATCGATGGCCAGGAGGATGTCCGTCAGCCCCTGGGCATGAGCGGTGTTCGCCTGGAGGTTCGCGTGCACATTGTCACGGGGGCCGTGAGTGCGGCCCAGAACATTGTGAAGTGCATTCGACGCTGTGGCCTCGAGGTGCAGGAGCTCATGCTGCAGCCCTTGGCCTCCTCCCTGGCCGTCCTGACCGACGATGAACGCGAGCTCGGTGTGGCCCTGGTCGACATTGGTGGGGGCACCACCGACATCGCGATCTTTGCGGGCGGCGCCATTCGGCACACCGCCGTCATCCCGATTGCTGGGGACCAGATCACCAACGACATTGCCATGGCCCTTCGCACGCCCACCAAGGATGCCGAGGAGATCAAGTGCCGCCACGGGGTGGCCAAGCAGACCCTGGTCGACCCGACCGCTGGCTTTGAGGTGCCTGGTCTTGGTGACCGCGGCCCGCGGATGTTGTCGCAGCAGTCGCTGGCCGCTGTCATCGAGCCGCGTGTGGAAGAGCTCTTCTCGCTGGTCTCTCAGGTGATCCGCGAGAGCGGCTTTGAGGAGCTGCTCTCTGGCGGTGTCGTGCTCACGGGGGGCAGTGCGCAACTGCCCGGCATGGTGGAGCTTGGTGAAGACGTTTTCTTGAAACAAGTCCGTGTGGCCAAACCGAGTTATCGGGGCAGCCTCGCGGACGTGGTGGGCAGTCCCCGTTATGCCACGGCGATGGGGCTGCTTGAGCAGGCGCGGGTGCAGTGGCTCCGCGGCACACAGGTGGACAGGCAGACCGGATCTTTCCGGGACACCTTGGCGCGGATGAAGTCTTGGTTTGTGGGCAACTTTTAGGTCCTCTTTCGAAGGAGAAATGCAATGAGCTTTCAAATGTTAGAAACGGAAACCCTGGGCACCGTGATCAAGGTGATTGGGGTGGGCGGTGCGGGCGGCAACGCGGTGCACCACATGATTCACCGAAAGGTCTCGGGGGTGGAGTTTGTCTGTGCCAATACAGACGCCCAGGCGCTGGCCAAGGCCGAGGGGCATCTCTCCTTGCAGCTTGGTGCCTCAGGCCTTGGTGCGGGTGCCAAGCCGGAGGCGGGAAAGGCGGCCGCAGAGTCGGAGCGTGAGCGGATTGCCGAGGCCCTTCGTGGCGCCCACATGGTCTTCATCACCGCTGGCATGGGCGGTGGCACCGGCACGGGCGCAGCACCCGTGGTGGCCGAGGTTGCCAAGGAGTTGGGTGCCCTGACGGTGGCCGTGGTGACCAAGCCGTTCTCTTTTGAGGGTGGCCGCAGAATGAAGGCCGCCGAACAGGGCCTGGCCGAACTCGAGGGCAAGGTCGACTCGCTTATCGTGATCCTCAACGAGAAGTTGGAGGAGGTGCTGGGTGACGATGTCACGCAGAAGGAGGCCTTTGGCGCCGCCGACGACGTTCTGCACAACGCGGTGGCCGGCATCGCAGAGATCATCAATGTGGAAGGCCTGGTCAACGTCGACTTCGAGGATGTGAAGACGGTGATGGGCGAGCAGGGCAAGGCCATGATGGGCACGGCCACGGCCTCGGGCCCAGACCGGGCTCGCATCGCTGCAGAGCAGGCCGTGCGCAGCCCCTTGCTTGAAGGTGTCGACCTCTCGGGTGCCCGCGGCATTCTCGTGAACATCACGGCCAGCAGCAGCCTCAAGCTCAAGGAGACGAAGGTGGCCATGGAGGCCATTCGAACCTTTGCAGCCGAGGACGCCACCATTATTTTTGGCACGGTCTACGACGAGGCCTTGGGCGACGACATGCGGGTCACGGTGGTGGCCACGGGCCTGGGCGCGTCCAAACGCCGCCCCAGCCTGGTCCGCAGCACCGCGGCTGCACCCATGGCACGAACTGGCACCGACGACGCAGTGGGCGCGCCCGTGAACTTTGGCGCAGAGGTGGAGCCCACGCCTGCGGCCGGAAACTACCAGGACTACGACCGTCCGGCCATTTGGCGCCAGCCCGCCAAGAGCGAGGCGGCCGCACGTGTGATTGCCCTGGAGGAGGGCGGCATGGACCGATTCGACATCCCTGCCTTCCTTCGCAAGCAGGCGGACTGACCCGAACCTGCACTAGACTGTCTCCTTCGGAACCCGGATCTGACCTGCCTGTCGGATCCGGGTGTTGTTCATCCTTGTTCCCAATGGAGTATCAGATGCCCATTCAAATTGGTCAGGCCCTTCCCAATTCCACCCTCTACGAGTTCATCGAAGAAGAGACCCCAGGCTGCGCCGTGGGCCCCAATGGCTTTCAGGTGTCTGACCTTGTTCGCGGAAAGAAGATTGTGATCTTTGGCCTGCCCGGCGCCTTCACGCCGACCTGCTCGGCCAAGCATGCGCCCGGCTATGTGGCCCTTGCAGACCAGTTCTTTGCCAAAGGCGTTGATGAGATTTGGTGTATCGCTGTGAATGATGCCTTCGTCATGGGCACCTGGGGCCGAGAGCTCGGCACCCGAGGGAAGGTCCGCATGTTTGGCGATGGCAATGCCGAGTTCTCCAAGGCCATCGACATCACCCTGGACCTCACCGGCCGTGGCATGGGCATCCGCTCGAACCGCTACGCCATGATCGTTCAGGACGGCATCGTTCAAGACCTGGCCATCGAAGGCCCAGGTAAATTTGAAGTCAGCAGTGCCGAGGCGGTCCTCGCCAAGCTCTGATCGCCAGCCTGCATGCTTCGCCAGCGCACCCTCAAGACGCCGGTTTCTGTGGAGGGCATTGGCCTTCACAGTGGCCAGCGGGTGCGCCTGGGCCTGGTGCCCGCCCCCGCAGACCACGGCATTGTCTTTCGTCGAACCGACCTTGCCGGCCCCAACGAGATTGCCTCTGGGGCCGCGGCCGTGGGCGACACGCGAATGGCCTCCACCCTGGCCGATGGCGACGTTCGCATTGCCACCGTGGAGCACCTCATGTCAGCCCTCTCGGGCATGGGCATCGACAACCTCACGGTGGAGGTCGATGCGGCCGAGATTCCCATCATGGATGGAAGTGCGGCGACCTTCGTTCACCTGATTCGAAGCAGTGGGGTGGAGGAGCAGTCCGCACCCAAGCGTTTTGTCGAGGTGCTCCAGCCCATCGAGGTGCGCGACGGCGACAAATGGGCACGGCTTGAGCCTTACTTTGGTTTTCGGCTCGACTTCACCATCGACTTCAAGCACCCGGCCGTGGATCAGACCGGCCAGGACGTGTCTGTGGACTTCGAGAAGAACGCCTTTGTTCAAGAGATTGCACGTGCACGCACCTTTGGATTTGTTCGGGATGTCGACCACCTGCGGGCCAAGGGGCTCGCCCTTGGTGGCAGCCTCGACAATGCCATCGTGGTGGATGACCACCGCATTCTGAACCCGGGCGGCCTGCGCCAGCCCAATGAGTTCGCCATGCACAAGGCACTCGATGCCATTGGCGACCTCTATCTGTTGGGCCGGCCCCTCATGGCCGCCTACCGAGCCTTCAAGTCGGGTCATGCGCTGAACAATCAGTTGCTACGAGCACTGTTGAGTCAGACGGGTGCCTGGCGTGAACGGTCTTTTGAAGACCTGGCCCATGCGCCACCGGCCTGGGCTCGGCAGTGGTCTTGGGCCTAAGGGGGCCTAAGGGCCCGACGAGTCTCCACCGCCCAAGAGCGAATCGAGCAGTCGTTTCCGTGCCCCGGCAGGCACGGGTGGGCGCGCGGGTGGCAGGGGCACCTCCGGTTGTGTGATGGCCACCGGCGCGCGCACGTGAATCGACTGTAGGCCCAGCCCCATCGACTGGAGTTGCGCAAGCAGTGGTGTGCTCACGAGCTTGAGCTTTGCGATGGCAGCCTGATGCTGGGCCACCACGACCAGCCGAGATCCACGGATGCCCTGGCTGGGGTCGGACCGATGGGCGGAGAAGACGTGGCTGACCAGTGCGCCGTGGCCATTGCGCCGAAGCGCCTCCTGAACCTGCCGTGTCATGGCCTCGGCCTCCTGAAGTCGGTCGAAGCCAGGGATGGATCGAAGAGCGTCTTGGATCGGGCGCGTCATGGCCTCATGCTACGCTAGCACCCCTATGTTTAGTCGACTCCTTGCTTCGGTCTTCGGCAGCCGAAACGACCGCCTGCTGAAGAAGTACCAGTCCCGCGTGGCCCTCATCAATGCCCAAGAGTCGGCCCTTCAAGCCCTCTCGGATGAGGCCCTTCGGGCCAAGACAGATGACTTCCGGGCGCGCATTGCCCAAGGAGCCAGTCTGGACAGTCTGCTGGTTGAGGCCTTCGCGGTCTGCCGAGAGGCAGGTCGGCGTGCCCTGGGCATGCGGCACTTCGATGTCCAGTTGGTGGGGGGCATGGTGCTCCACGAGGGCAAGATCTCTGAGATGCGCACGGGCGAGGGCAAAACCCTGGTGGCCACCCTTCCCACCTACCTCAATGCACTGGCGGGCAAGGGTGTGCATGTGGTCACCGTCAATGAATACCTGGCACGCCGAGATGCTGAATGGATGGGCCGCCTCTATGGCTTTCTGGGCCTGACCACCGGCATTAACTTATCGGGCCTGTCATCCGAAGAAAAGCATGCGGCCTATCAGGCTGACATCACCTACGGCACCAACAATGAGTTTGGCTTCGATTACCTCCGCGACAACATGGTCACCGATCGGGCCAAGCGATCCCAGCGCGGGCTTTTCTTTGCCGTGGTCGACGAGGTTGACTCCATCCTCATCGATGAGGCCCGCACACCCCTGATCATTTCAGGTCAGGCCGACGACAGCACCCAGCTCTACCAGCAGCTCAATGGGCTGCCAGCCTTGCTCAATCCACAGCCCACCGAGGACGGCCCCGGCGATTACTTTGTCGATGAAAAGTCCCGGCAGCTTCACCTCTCGGATGCCGGCTTCGAGAAGGCCGAGCAGCTGCTGGCCGAGCGCGGGCTGGTGCCCGAGGGGGCCAGCCTCTACGACTCGGCGCAGGTCTCCTTGCTCCACCACCTGCTGTCGGCCCTTCGGGCCCATGCGCTCTATCACCGAGACCAGCACTATGTGGTGCAGGCTGGGCAGGTGGTGATCGTCGACGAGTTCACCGGCCGGCTCATGCCCGGCCGACGTTGGTCTGATGGCCTGCACCAGGCCGTGGAGGCCAAGGAGCAGGTGGCCATTGAGCCCGAGAACCAGACCCTGGCTTCCATTACCTTCCAGAATTATTTCCGCATGTACTCGAAGCTTGCGGGCATGACGGGCACGGCCGATACCGAGGCCTTCGAGTTCCAACAGATCTACGGGCTGGAGACCGTCATCGTCCCCACCCACCGGCCCATGGTGCGGCGAGATCTTCAAGACCAGATCTACCGGTCCGACGAAGAAAAGTTCGAGGCCATTCTTGCGGACATTCGACGCTGCCATGCGTCAGGACAGCCGGTGTTGGTGGGCACCACCTCGATCGAAAATTCCGAGCGCATCTCTGAGCAACTGACGGCCGTGGGCCTGTCTCATCAGGTGCTCAATGCCAAGCAGCATGAGCGGGAGGCCGAGATTGTGGCCAATGCCGGACGCCCGGGCATGATCACCATTGCCACCAACATGGCTGGCCGGGGCACTGACATTGTTCTGGGTGGTCGCCCCGATGATCCCGACTGGCAGGCCCTGCACGATCAAGTGCTGGCTGCAGGCGGCCTTCACATCATCGGCACGGAGCGGCATGAGTCGCGCCGCATCGACAACCAATTGCGTGGGCGCGCAGGCCGCCAGGGCGACCCAGGGTCTTCCCGGTTTTACCTCTCGATGGACGATCCCCTGCTGCGCATTTTTGCGGGCGAGCGCATGAAGTCCATCATGGCCCGTCTGGGGGTGCCACGCGGTGAGCCCATCGAGGCCGGCATGGTGTCCCGATCCATTGAGAGTGCGCAGCGCAAGGTCGAGAACCGAAACTTCGAGATTCGCAAGCAGCTCTTGGAGTACGACAATGTGGCCAATGAGCAGCGCCAGATCATCTATGCCCAACGCAATGAGGTGCTGGAATCGGAAGACCTGAGCGCCTTCGTGGGCGGGCTTCGGCATGGGGCGCTGACAGAACTGGCGCGGCTGCACGTTCCCATGGAGAGCATCGAGGAGCAGTGGGATCTTCCCAGCCTGGAGCAGGCCCTTCGCGAGCAGTATCGGCTGGAGGTTCCCTTGGTAAGCCTGCTCGAGACCGAGGACGAACTCGATGATGAGGACCTTGTGGCCCGGGTCTGCGAGGCGGCCGACAAGGCCTATCAGGACAAACTGAGCCAGCTGCCACCGGGTGTTTTTCTGGAGTTCGAGCGCTCGGTCTTGCTGCAGCACGTGGATGCCCATTGGCGCGAGCACCTGGCCGCACTGGACCATCTGC
Source organism: uncultured Bordetella sp. (assembly GCA_964589205.1). Taxonomy (GTDB): domain Bacteria; phylum Pseudomonadota; class Gammaproteobacteria; order Burkholderiales; family Burkholderiaceae_A; genus Hahnella. The sequence continues at coordinate 15,149 of CAZPRT010000003.1, forward strand.
GTCAGGGCATTCACCTGAGAGGCTATGCCCAGAAGGACCCCAAACAGGAATACAAGCGTGAGGCGTTCGGGCTCTTTGAGCAGTTGCTGGGCCGTGTCCGGGACGATGTCACCCGCACCCTTCTAAATGTTCAAGTGGCCACCGAGGAAGAGGTGGCCCAGGCGGCTCAGGCCGCAGCCCCGGCGGAGCCCAAGGCGATGTCCTACACCCATGCCGATTTCGAGAGCGCCCCCCCGCTGGACGATGCTGGTGGAAGCCCCAAGGCGCAGCCCGAATCCGAGCCCGCGGTGCCGACGCGGCGCAGCTTTCCAAAGGTGGGCCGCAACGATCCTTGTCCCTGTGGCTCCGGCAAGAAATACAAGCAGTGCCACGGGGCGCTGAGCTAGTGCCCGTTCAACTCCCGCCACCCGATCGAGCCTCGCTGCTCCCCGTGGCGGGGGTCTCTCTCTCCGTGGTGAGTGCCGGGATTCGGAAGTCTGGCCGGAAAGACCTTCTCGTCATGCGGCTCGCCGAGGGCAGCACGGTGGCAGGTGTCTTCACCCAGAACGCCTTTTGTGCGGCACCGGTTCAGGTCTGCCGATCCCACCTCGCCAGCGGGCAAGCCATCCGGGCCCTGGTGGTCAACACCGGCTGCGCCAATGCTGGAACCGGCCGGCAAGGCCTCTTGAATGCCCAGCAGACCTGTGCGTGGGTGGCCCAGTCCCTGGGTGTGGCGGCCGAGCAGATCCTGCCGTTCTCCACGGGGGTGATTCTGGAACACCTTCCCATGGACAAACTTCAGGCGGGGCTCGTGCAGGCAGCCGCTGCCCCCGAGGCCGATTGGCTCGATGCCGCGCAGGCCATCATGACCACCGACACCCAGCCCAAGGCCATGAGTCGGCGGGTGCGCCTCTCGAGTGGTGAGGTGGTCATCACGGGCATCTCGAAAGGGGCCGGCATGATTCGTCCCAACATGGCGACCATGCTGGGCTACATGGCCACCGATGCCGCCATCGACACAGCAGCCCTGGCGGCACTCACGCGTGCCGCAGCCGACCGCTCCTTCAATGCCATCACGGTCGATGGCGACACCTCGACCAACGACTCCTATGTCGCGGTGGCCACGGGCCAGTCGGGCGTGGCCCTGTCACCTCATGGAGAGGGGCAGGCTGCAGCCGATTGGACTCGGTTTGAGGCTGCCTGGTTTGAACTGGCCGAGGGCCTGGCGCAGGCCATTGTTCGAGACGGTGAGGGCGCCACGAAATTCATGACCATCCGGGTTCAGGACGCGGGCTCGGCCTCTGAGGCGCGGCAGGTTGCCTATGCCGTGGCCCACTCTCCGCTCGTGAAGACGGCCTTCTTCGCCAGCGACCCCAATCTGGGCCGCATCCTGGCGGCCGTGGGCTACAGCGGCCTGCCGAACTTCGACACCAACCAGGTCTCCGTGCGGATCAATGGCCTGCTGGTGGCCCAGGATGGTGGACGCGCACCGAGCTACACCGAGGCCGATGGTCAGGCTGCCATGGCGCCTGCGGAGATTGAGGTGGAGATTCGACTGGGCCGTGGGCAGTCGTCGGCCACCATCTGGACCTGTGACCTCTCTCACGATTACGTCACGATCAATGCCGACTATCGATCCTGATTCAGACTGGCGTGCGAGCCTGGTGCGGGTGCTGCACAAGCTCGATGCCATGCTGCCGCAGCCACCAGCACCCGTCGATTTTGCGAGCCAATGGGCCTTCCGTTGGGTTCGCCGTGCGGCGGCTCTGGGCTCCACGGCGGCCCTCGTGCCGGTGCAGCACTTTGCACGCATCTCGCTAGACGACTTATGCCACATTGAGTCCCAGGCCGAGCGTGTGGTTCGCAACACCGAGCAGTTCGTGTCGGGCCGCCCGGCGAACAATGTCCTGCTCACCGGTGCCAGGGGGACTGGCAAGTCATCCCTGGTGCGCGCCTGCCTCATGGCCTACGGTGAGAGAGGCCTGCGCCTCATCGAGGTGGACAAGTCCGACATGGTCGATCTTCCCGAGATCGCCGACCAGGTTCATGGTCGGCCGGAGCGGTTCATTCTGTTCTGTGACGACCTTTCCTTTGAGACAGGTGACGCCGCCTACAAGGCACTCAAGACTGTTCTCGATGGAGGCCTGTCTGCCCAGGCCGACAACCTGTTGGTCTATGCAACCTCCAATCGTCGGCATCTCATGAGTGAGTCGATGCGAGACAACCTGTCGGCCCACACCGATGCCGATGGCGAGATTCATCCTGGCGAGACGGTGGAGGAGCGCATCTCGCTCTCGGAGCGCTTTGGCCTTTGGGTGTCCTTTCACAGCTTCAGCCAGGCCCACTACCTGGACATCGTCTCGCATTGGCTCTCTGTGCATGGTGTTCCTGCGGCCCACCATGAGGCGGCACGCAAGGAGGCCCTGCAGTGGGCCACCGCCCGGGGGTCGCGCTCGGGCCGAGTGGCCTTGGCCTTTGCCAAGGACTGGGCCGCCGGCCATCGTGGACACAACGCCTGAACTCCGTGTGGTGGCGGGGCTGATCCTCTCTGAGGATCGGCAACAGGTGCTGCTGGCCAGCCGGCCACTCGGCAAGGTCTATGCTGGCTGGTGGGAATGCCCGGGGGGCAAACAGGAGCCCAACGAGTCACTCGAGGATGCCCTGGCCCGCGAGCTACGAGAGGAATTGGGTGTGTCGGTGGAGGAGGCCAGCCTTGGCTGGTCGGCCACACATGCCTACAGCCATGCCCATGTAAGGCTGCATTTCTTTTGGGTCACACGCTGGAGGGCCGCTGGCCAGTTCATGCAACTGGCGGCAGAGGCCGGACTGGAGGGACAGCAGTTGTGCTGGATTCGCCTGGATGGGCCGACACCGTTTCCTGTCCTGCCAGCCACCCTGCCCGCGCTTGCGCGGGCTAGAAGTCACAGAGCGTAAGTTCGAAGGCCGTATGGCCCGCAATGGGCTGCAGCTTGAGGGATGCATCGAGCTTGCGGAATCGGATGGCCACCACATACTTGTTTGAACTGACATCACAGACAAGCTCTTGTGGATCGCGGGTCTCGATGCGGATCAGGCGAATCTGCTGGCCACTGAGGCTGAGCTCGAAGGAGCCATTCTGTGCGTCGTATGCCGCGGGCGATGCGCCTTGGCGCAGCAGCTTGAGGCCGAGGTCGACCGCATCGAGCAGCGGCTGAAGCGGCTGAACCCACTCTTCGAGGGCCCCTCGGCGGCTGGCCGCATCTCGTTTGAGCCAGACAGACAGGGCCGGGAGGTCGAAGCCACAGTTGCCTGCCGGGATGCCGGCTCGGCCCTTGATGGCCATCAGGAACTCGAGCTCATTCATGTGGGCGCCGAGGCGAAGCCGGACGTCGCCCAGGGCCGCAAAAATGGCACCGATCTCGCCAATGACCGCCTGAAGCCGATCGTTGGAGACATCGGGAAGCCCCTCAAACTTCGCGAGCTGCTGCCGCTGGCGCTCAAGCTCTTGAAGCAATTCGTTCTTGATGTCGCTGCGGTTCGAGAGGAGGTCGTAGAGCTCGAAGAGGGTGGCCAGGGCTGCCTCGTGGGAGGCAGAGCAGTCTTGTTTCTTGAGCAGGCCGTAGCGGTGGCTCAGGCATTCAAGCCGAAGCATGGTCCTGACCCGCTCGTTGCAGGGAAACTCAAAGACCTGAAGGCCTGCCGTGGCGTGCGGATCGACAGAAGAGTCCATCCGCGCATTATGTCTGATCTCAGCTGGAATGGGCCGTTGCATCGTCTTTGAGCTGGGTGTGGAGGGCGACCACGCGCTGGTCGAGCACGGCCGGGCTTCCCTCATTGTGAAGGATGTGGTCGGCTCCCGCAGCCCGGGTCTGATCATCAGACTGGCGCTGAAGAATGCCCTGGAGGACATCCGTGGGCATGGGCGAGCGGCGGTGGAGCCGATCCAGCCTTGACTGCATGGGTGCGGCGATGGTCACGATTCGCCAGACCCAGTCTGGCCGTTGGACTCCATGAATCTCAAACCAAAGCGGCACCACGTACACCAGGTAGGGCGCTGTGCAGGACCGAAAGAATGCCTGTGCACGTGCTTGAACTCTCGGGTGCAGGATGGCCTCCAGGGCTTGTCGCGCCTGAGGCGACCGGAAAATGAGGTCTCGCATGACGGCACGGTTCAGGCTCCCATCCGGGCAGGCCACCTCGGGCCCCCAGCGAGAGATGATCTCGGCCATGGCCTCTCCGTGGCTTGCCGTGAGCTGGCGAGAGATGTCGTCTGCATCGAGGCAGGGCACACCAAGCCGCTCAAAGCTGGTCATGGCCATGGACTTTCCGGACCCAATCCCGCCGGTGAGCACGACGACCCGGGCGGGAGCGGCCTTGGTCATGGTGTGAGCAGTGGCGTGAGCAGCCCGCCGATGCAGAGCGCTGGGCCGAAGGGCAACTGGGTCTGGCCCGACCACTTCTGGCGCCAGAGGCCCCAAGCCACGAGGGGCAGCATCAGCAGGGCCCCGAGGCCCATTGCGGCGAAGGGTGCCAGGGGACCGAGCCAGGCACCCAGGCCTGCCAAGAGTGCAAGGTCTCCACGGCCCATTGCGGTATTTTGGGGTGCACGCTTCGGCCAGGCCCAGATGATGAATGCCACCAGGCCGGCGCCAAGCAGCGCACCCGTAACTGAGGCCGCGGGCGTCGTGGGCCAGCCTGGGAGCAGGCTGGCCGCCAGGCCCACGCCCAGCAGCCCCCACGTGATGCGGTTGGGCAGCAACTGGGTGAGCAGGTCGATTCGGGAGGCCGCCATGAGGCCGCTGACCAAGAGGGCCATCGCCAGGGCCATCGACGGCGTGGTGGTGGGCGAGCTCATCGCGAGCAGTCCGATCAGTAGCCCGATCATGGCGGCCAGCATGGCCCAGCCCGCGTTGAGTTGCGAGGCGGATTGGCTCAGGTCGGGTGAGACCCAGCGCATGAGTTCTGTCCGGCTCCAGCGAAGCCACAAGCGCAGCATGGCGGGCATGACGGCGCCCATGAGCAAGGGCGTGCCGATCGTGGCCATGCCGCTCGGTGTTGACCACTCAGTCATGGCTGGGCTCGGGATCGGACTGGGCGATGGCCAATGGCTGGTGGAGCAGGACGCGTCGAATCATGCGGTCTTGAATTTGAACAATTTCCAAGGGCGTGTTGCCGATCTTCAGACCCAGGTTGGCCTCGGGGATGTCTTGCAGCTGCTCAAGGATCAGGCCGTTGATGGTCTTGGGGCCATCGACTGGCAGGCTGAGGCCGAGCCGCCGGTTGATGTCCCGCACGAGGCTGGTGCCCTCCACGACGGCGGTGCCGTCTGCGGACCATTGCAGGACCCGGGCCTGCCGTTGTGGGTCCTGGCCAGAGAATTCGCCGACCAGCTCCTCGATGATGTCCTGCAGGGTGAGCAGCCCCTCGACCTCCCCGTATTCATCCACCACCAGGGCGAGCTGCTGACGGTTGCTTTGAAAGTGGGTGAGCTGGGAGAAGAGCTTGCTGCCCGATGGAATGAAGTAGGCAGGCGTGAGGGCCTCGATGAGCCGTTCCTTGCTGAAGTCGTCGTGGGCCAGCATGGTCAGGGCCTTGCGAACGTGGAGGATGCCCTCGATCTGATGGAGCTCGCCGCGGTAGACGGGCAGGTTGTTGTGAAAGCAGGTGGAGATCTGCTCGATCAGCGTGGCCTCGTCATCCTCGAGGTCGAGCGCCTCGATCCGGCCCCTGGCCACCATGACGTCGTCCACGCGCAGGCCCTCCAGGTCGAAGAGGTTGAGCAGGATGCTGCGGTGTTGCTTTGGAATGAAGGCGGCGCTCTCGAGCACCGCTGTTCGAAGCTCGTCGGTGGTCATGCCCTCGGAGCGGTTGCTGGGCGATGAGACTCGAAAGAGCTTGAAGAGGCCAGAGATCAGGACATTGAGCGTCCAGACAAAGGGCCGAAGCAGGTAGATCACCGGGATCAGGCCGTGGCTGCTGCCCATGGCGGCAGTCTCGGCCCGGTTCGCACCGATGGTCTTTGGAATGATCTCCCCGAAGATGATCAGCAACCCCGCTGCAATGGCGGTGGCCACGGCCAGGACGGAGTCTTCGTTGCCGAAGGTCTGGATGGCGGTGGCTGTGATCAGGGTGGTGAGCGCCGCATTGACGAGATTGTTGCCCAGCAGAATGCTGGCAAGCAGCTGGTCTGTTCTGCTGAGCAGTCGGATGACCTGTTTGGCGCTACGCCGACCCTGAGAGGCCAGGTGCCGCATCTTGTAGCGATTGACCGCCATGAGGCTGGTTTCGGACATCGAAAAGAAGGCCGAAATGAGCAGAAGAACGACAATGGCGAGGGCCTGTGCCCAGAAGGGAAGGTCGCTCAAGCGGTTGTTGATTCCTTATCAGCAATGCTTGCGGAGTGGTCGGGGTGAGAGGATTCGAACCTCCGACTCCTGCGTCCCGAACGCAGTACTCTACCAGGCTGAGCTACACCCCGACGGCGATAACAGGGGTTCAACCCTGGCGCTCAAGTACAAAGGAGGCCAAGTCTAGCAGGGATGTTTTCGCCTCGGAATCGGCCAGGGGGGCCAGGGCCTCGCGGGCTCGACGGCATTCCTGCTCGGCCACGCCCTTGGCGTACGCCAGGGCGTCGGACTCCCGCACCCGCCCGATGACGGCCTCGATGTCGACCGACTCTGGCTCGACGATGGCCGTTCGAACGAGGGCCTGGTCGCTGGCGCTGCCGTTGGAGAGAAGCCGAATCAATGGCAGGGTCGGCTTGCCCTCCCGAAGGTCGTCGCCCAACTGCTTGCCCATTTCCGCCTCATCCCCGCTGTAGTCCAGGATGTCGTCGGTGAGCTGAAAGGCCGTGCCGATGTGTCGACCGTAGGCCGCAAAGGCCTCCGCCAATGCCGGTGATTCGCCCGCCAGCACCGCGGGCAGGCTGGCGGAGGCCTCAAAAAGCTTGGCGGTCTTGAAGCGGATGACCTGCAGGTAGCGGGCCTCATCGACGTCTGGGTCCTGGCAGTTCATCAGCTGTAAGACCTCGCCTTCGGCGATGACGTTGGTGGCCTCGGAGAGCACCGCCATCACAGGAAGTGAGTTGATGCTCACCATCATCTGGAAGGCTCTGGAATAGAGGAAGTCACCCACGAGTACGCTTGCAGCATTGCCGAAGATGGCATTGGCGGTCTGGCGACTGCGACGCATGCCGGATTCATCGACCACGTCGTCATGCAGCAGGGTGGCGGTGTGAATGAACTCGACAATCACAGCAAGGTCGGCCACGGCCGACGAGGGCACGGCGACCATGCGGCCCTGGGCCTGCTGGTGGGCACAAAGGGCGCGTGCAGATAGGATGACCAGCACGGGCCGCATTCGCTTGCCGCCCCCCTGAATGATGTACTGCGCCACCTGATGGACCAGGGGCACGTCGCTCTGCAGGCGACTGGTGAGCACCCGATCGACCTCGGCCATGTCGGCGGCCAGGGTCTGCAGGATGGTTTGGTAGCGATTGGGCTTCGACGCGGCTTGCATGCCGTACTGTACCAACCCCCGAATCGTCTTGCGTTTGCCTTCCCCCTGCACTATCATGGTGGGCTTTTGATCGTCTATCCAGCAGGGGACCTACGATGTACGCAGTCATCAAAACCGGTGGAAAACAGTATCGGGTAAGCCCGGGCGATGTGCTCAGGGTGGAGACCTTGGTGGCCGAGCCAGGCCAAGAGGTTGTGCTCACCGATGTGCTGGCCATTGGCGCAGGCGAAGGCCTGGAGGTTGGTAGCCCCATGCTGGTTGGCGCAAGCGTGAAGGCCATGGTGAAGTCGCACGGCCGCGGTGAAAAAATTAGAATTTTCAAGCACCGTCGCCGCAAGCACTACGCCAAGACGCAGGGCCACCGCCAGAATTACACCGAGATCGAAATCCAGACGGTTGTGAAGCCGGACGGTTCCGTGGTCTCTTGATTCATTAGGAAGCAGACGACATGGCACAGAAAAAAGGCGGCGGCTCTACGCGAAATGGGCGCGACTCAGAGGCCAAACGGCTTGGTGTGAAGCGCTTTGGTGGCGAGTCGATCTCGGCCGGCAGCATCATCGTTCGCCAACGGGGCACGCAGTTTCATCCTGGTGTGAATGTGGGCATGGGCAAAGACCACACCCTTTTTGCGCTGGTCGATGGCAAGGTGGCCTTCTCGGTTCGGGGCCCGCTCAAGCGTTCCACCGTGAGCATCATCGCGGAATAAGCCGCTGGCGGCGCCATTGGTGCCCGCACTCCAGAGGATCGCAGGCCAATGAAGTTCATTGACGAGGCCGTGATCGAAGTTCAGGCAGGCAAGGGTGGCAATGGTGTGGCCGCCTTTCGTCGTGAAAAATTCATTCCCAAGGGTGGGCCGAGCGGTGGCGATGGCGGTCGCGGGGGCTCCATCTTTGCCATTGCCGATCGGAACATCAATACCCTGATCGACTACCGCTACGCCAGGCTTCACCGCGCCAAGAACGGCGAGCAGGGCCAGGGCTCTGATCGCTATGGGGCTGGTGCAGCCGACATCGTGCTGCGCATGCCAGTGGGCACCACGATTCTGGATGCCGAGACCGGCGAACTGCTCTGGGATCTCGCCCATCACGATCAGAAAATTCTGCTGGCCAAAGGCGGGCAGGGTGGCCTTGGAAACCTGCATTTCAAGTCCAGCATCAATCGAGCGCCGCGACAGTGCACGCCGGGTGAACTGGGTGAGACCCGCCGCCTTCGCCTCGAGCTCAAGGTCTTGGCAGATGTCGGCCTGCTTGGCCTGCCGAATGCGGGCAAGTCAACGCTGGTGGCGGCGGCCTCCAATGCGCGCCCGAAGATTGCCGACTATCCATTCACCACGCTGCACCCCCAGTTGGGCCTCGTGCGAACCGATGAGGGCCGCAGCTTTGTCATGGCCGACATCCCTGGCCTCATTGAGGGTGCGGCCCAGGGGGCTGGCCTCGGGCATCAGTTTCTTCGGCATCTGCAGCGCACCCGCCTGCTGCTGCACCTGGTCGACCTCGCGCCGACCGAGGCCGAGGACACCGATGCGGCGGTGACGAGTCTGGCCCAGTCCATTCGCACCATCGTGGCAGAGCTGACGGCCTACGACCCAGCCATGCTCGACAAGCCTCGCTGGCTTGTGCTCAACAAGGCCGACATGCTCAGTGATGCTGAGCGCGATGCTCGTCTGCGCAAGCTACAACGAAAGCTGCGATGGAAGGGCCCCGTCCACATGGTCTCGGCCCTGACACGCGAGGGGCTGGCACCACTGCTCTATGCCATTCAGGATGAGATCGACCGTCAGGCATTGCTGCAGCATGAGGCGCCTGTGAAGGCCCAGGCCCAAGAAGGGTCGACACTGGAGGGGGCCTGATGCGCTCGTTGCAACACATTGAGGAGGCCGGCTGCTGGGTTGTGAAACTGGGCTCGAGCCTGGTGACCAACCAGGGGCGGGGCGTCGATGCCAGGGCCATTGCCCAGTTCGCGGGCCAACTGGCGGGCCTGCGTCAGCAGGGGCGCCGAGTGGTGGTGGTCTCCAGTGGGGCGATCGCGGAGGGCATGAAACGACTGGGGTGGGCCAGCCGACCGCATGCCATCCACGACCTTCAGGCCGCCGCAGCGGTGGGCCAGATGGGGCTCGCACAGGCCTACGAGGCTGGCTTTTCTGTTCATGGCATTCAGACCGCGCAGGTGCTGCTCACCCACGAGGACATTGCCGATCGCAGGCGTTACCTCAATGCCAAGTCGACCCTCAGCACCCTGCTCGACCTGGGCATCGTGCCCATCGTCAACGAGAACGACACAGTGGTCACCGAAGAGATCAAGCTCGGTGACAACGACACGCTGGCCGCCATGGTCACCAACCTGCTGGAGGCGAACCTGCTGGTCATCCTCACCGACCAGCCTGGACTGTTCACGGGCGATCCCAGGCGCGATCCGTCGGCCACGCTGTTGAGTGAGGTCTCCGCCAATGATCCAAGCATTGTGGCCATGGCTGGGGGCGCTGGCTCCAACATTGGGACGGGCGGCATGGCCACCAAGGTTCAGGCGGCTCGGCGGGCCTCGCACAGTGGGGCTCATACGGTCATCGCCAGCGGCCATGAGCCCGATGTGCTGCTTCGCCTGGCCGCACTGGAGCCGATTGGATCACTGCTGCTGGCCGATGTGCCCATGCGTTCAGCCCGTCAGCAGTGGCTGGCCGATCACCTGCAGCTTCGCGGCCATCTGTCACTGGATGCGGGCGCGACCGACGTGCTCCTGCGAGGTGGAAAGTCGCTCCTGCCGGTCGGCGTGGTGTCGGTGGGTGGGCAGTTCGAGCGTGGCGATGTGGTGGCCTGCCTGGACCCGGAGGGTCGGGAGATTGCCCGCGGCCTGGTGAACTACGCCGCCCACGAGGCCCGGCGCATCCAGGGGCTTCCCTCCTCTCAGATCGAGGCGGTCTTGGGCTTTGTGGAAGAGCCGGAGCTCATACACCGGGACAACCTGGTGCTGACCTCCTCCGGGGAGAAGAGGTAGCTGGCCAGCTCAGACATGGCCATCCAGTAGACATTGCGTTTGAATTCGATCACGGAATCGAGCGGCACGAAGAAATCGTGCCAGCACCATGCATCGAATTCGGGCTTCTCGCTGCCAGATCGAAGTTCAATGTGGTGGTCTTCTCCGAGCATCTTGAGCAAGAACCAGATCTGCTTCTGGCCACGATAGAGGCCTCGCCACTCGCGTCGCACCCAGCGGTTGGGCACATCGTAGTGGAGCCAATCTTGGGTGCGCGCAAGGATCTCGACATGCTCGGGCAGCAGGCCGGTCTCCTCCGTGAGCTCGCGATACATGGCTGCCACAGGGTCTTCCCCTTGCTTGATGCCGCCCTGTGGAAACTGCCAGGCCTGCTCCCGCACCCGTTTGCCCCAAAAGACCTGGCGCTGGTCGTTGACCAGGATGATGCCAACGTTGGGGCGGTAACCATGTTCATCCAGCATAATCGCCCCATTATACGAAGCCCCATCCTCACAAGACCATGCGCGCCAGCCACTTTCACTTCCAGACCCTCAAAGAAGACCCCTCCGATGCAGAGGTTGCCAGTCACCGACTGATGCTGCGGGCGGGCATGGTTCGGCGGCTGGGCGCGGGCATCTACACGCAAATGCCCCTGGGGCTGCGCGTGGTTCGCAAGGTCGAGGCCATCATTCGTGAGGAGATGAACCGCGCAGGCGCCATTGAACTCTCCATGCCGATGGTGCAGCCGGCGGAACTCTGGCAGGAGACGGGCCGGTGGGACAAGATGGGCCCCGAACTTCTGCGGCTGAAGGATCGCCATGGCCGCGACTTCGCCATGCAGCCGACCTCAGAAGAGGTGGTGACAGACATTGCTCGCCAGGAGATTCGCAGCTGGAAGCAACTGCCCAAGAACTTCTATCAGATTCAGACCAAGTTTCGTGACGAGCGGCGCCCGCGGTTCGGCGTCATGCGAGGCCGCGAGTTCATCATGAAGGATGCCTATTCCTTCGACAAGGATGTGGCGGGGGCTGAGCGAAGCTACGACAACATGTTTGCCTGTTACGGACGCATCTTTGATCGCCTCGGCCTGGCCTATCGGGCCGTGGCGGCCGACACGGG
>CAZPRT010000003.1:26813-35505 GCA_964589205.1 uncultured Bordetella sp.
CTGGGCCCGGTGGGCCTGTCCGCATCGGTGCAGGTGGTGGCCGATCGCACGGTGGCCCAGATGTCCAATTTCGTGGTGGGTGCAAACCAGCCCGATGCCCACCGACGGGGTGTGAACTGGGGCCGTGACCTGCCCGAGCCTACGCTGGTGGCCGACATCCGAAATGTGCTGGACGGTGATGCCTCGCCCGATGGCCAAGGCCGTCTCTCGATCCAAAGGGGCATCGAGGTGGGCCATGTCTTCTATCTGGGCACGAAGTACTCCGAGGCCATGCGGGCGACCATGCTCGACGAGACGGGCAAGCCCCGTCTCATGGAAATGGGCTGCTATGGCATTGGCGTGACGCGCATTGTGGGCGCGGCCATTGAGCAGAACCATGATGACAAGGGCATCATTTGGCCTCGCGGCCTCGCCCCCTTCGAGGTGGTGATTTGTCTGGTCGGTGTAGCCAAATCAGAGCTCGTCCGCGCCGCGGGGGAGCGGGCCTACGCAGACCTTCTTGCCGCAGGCGTCGATGTGATGCTCGATGACCGTGACGAGCGCCCCGGTGCCATGTTTGCGGACTGGGAGTTGATCGGGGTGCCGGTGCGGGTGACCCTGGGGGAACGGTCTTTGAAAGAGGGCCGGGTGGAGCTGCTGCTGCGGCGTGGCATGGTGTCATCCGAGGCCAGCACCGAGAACCTGGTGGAGGCCGTGACGGCACTGCTGGCCCAGGCTTAGCGCCCGAGGCCAGGAAATCCGCCGCCCAGGCCTTTGAGGCCACCCATGGCGCGCATCATCTTGCCCAGGCCGCCCTTCTGCATTTTTTTCATCATGTCCTGCATCTGCTCGAACTGATTGAGCAGGCGGTTGACCTCTTGCACGGGCACGCCAGAGCCGGCTGCGATGCGCCGCTTGCGGCTGGCCTTGAGCACCTGTGGATTGGCCCGCTCGGCTGGGGTCATGGCGTTGATGATGCCCTCCATGCGGCCCACGGACTTGTCTGCATGGGAGAGGTCTGCGACCTTTGCGGCCTGCTGCATTTGGGCGGGCAGTTTGTCGACCAGGCTTGAGAGGCCGCCCATGGATTTCATCTGGCCAATCTGCAGCTTGAAATCGTTGAGGTCGAACCGGGCGCCCGACTTGAGCTTGGCCGCCATCTTCTCGGCCGACTGGAGGTCCATGCTCTGCTGTGCCTGCTCGACCAAGGCAAGGACATCGCCCATGCCCAGGATGCGCTGGGCAAAACGTTCAGGATCGAAGGCCTCCAGGCCATCGAGCTTTTCTGCCGTGCCCACGAAGCGAACCGGACAGCCTGTGATGGCCCGGACCGAGAGCACGGCACCGCCTCGGGCATCACCATCGACCTTGGTCAGCACAATGCCCGTGAGTGGGATGGTCTGCTTGAAAGCCTCTGCTGTGCGCACGGCGTCCTGACCCTGCATGGCATCGACCGTGAAGAGGGTCTCGATGGGGGTGAGGCTTCGGTGGAGCTCGGCGATCTCGGTCATCATCGCCTCGTCGATGGCCAGGCGGCCTGCAGTGTCGACCAGCAGCACATCGTGATAGTGCCGTCGGGCCCAGTCGGCTGCCGCCTTTGCGATGGCCACCGGAGACTGGCCTGGGTCGCTGGGGAAGAAGTCGGCTCCTGCCTGCGCTGTGACGGTTCGTAGCTGCTCGATGGCCGCTGGCCGGTAGATGTCGCAGGAGACGGTGAGCACCTTCTTCTTGTGCCGCGTGGTCAGCCATCGGGCCATCTTGCCCACACTGGTGGTCTTGCCCGCACCCTGCAGGCCGGCCATGAGCACAATGGCCGGTGGCTGCTGGGCCAGGTTGAGGCCCGTGGGCCCGGCCGTGCTGGCCTCCTGGCCGGCCATGAGCTCGACCAACTCCCGGTGCACCACGCCCACCAGTGCCTGCCCGGGGGTCAGGCTGTTGAGCACCTCCTGGCCGAGGGCCTTCTCGCGAACCGATTGAACAAACCCCTTGACGACTGGCAGCGCAACGTCGGCCTCGAGCAGCGCGAGTCGCACCTCACGCAGCATCTCGGAGGTATTCGCCTCGGTCAGGCGGGCCTCGCCTTTGATGGTCTTGAGTGCGCGGGTGAGTCGGTTGGTGAGGCTTTCCAGCATGCGGGCTCCTGTGGGCCTGCGCTACACTCGGCCCCATGTCTGCCTCATTGTACGGAGTTGCGCCTTGGCTCGCGGCCGCGGGCTACGGCGCCCTTTTCTTGGCTGGCATGCAGCGGCCGGCGGCGCCATGGCGCCTTGGACGCCATGCCCTGGCGGGCCTCACCATTTTGTTGCAGGGCCTTGTGTTGCTGCCCGGCTGGTTCTCTGAGGGCGCGATTCAGTTTGGGTTTGCGGCCGCCGTGTCCTGGATGCTCTGGCTGGCCGTGATCCTGCTCTGGGTGGAGTCCTGGTTCCACCACCTGCCTCGGCTGGCCGTGTCGATCTTCCCACTGGCTGCCATCGCGGTGCTGCTGCCGGGCTGGTTCCCAGGGGTTGTCCTGCTCGAGCATCCCTCCGTGCTGTTCCGGGGTCACATCCTCACGGCCATGCTGGCCTACAGCTGCTTTGCGATCGCCTCGGGCCATGCACTTCTCATGCTGGCCCAGGAGAAGGCCCTGCACCGTGGGCAACTACAAGATGGCTGGTGGACGGAGATGCCGCCACTGCTTGAGATGGACCAGACCCTGGCCCGCATCGCCATGGTGGGCATCGGCCTGCTGAGCCTCACCCTGCTCACCGGCATGGTGGTCAACTTAGATGCCGGCCTGCCCGCGCTGCGTTTCGATCACAAGACCCTCTTCACCCTGCTCACCTGGGTGATGGTCGGTGTCTTTCTGCTGGGCCGAGGCCGAATGGGCTGGCGGGGTCGTGTGGCGGCTCGGTTTGTGCTCGGGGGCTTCGCCATGCTGCTGCTGGCCTATGTCGGCAGCCGATTCGTGCTTGAAATCTTCATCGCGGCCTGATGTTCGGACGCATCCTCACGATCCTGGTCTTGGTGGGGATCGCGCTCTTCATGCTGCGCCTGGCCCTGGGCAAAAAGAAGCCCGCCCCGCCGCCCGCCCCACCAGAGCAGGTGCCGCCGCCGGCCTCCTTGGTCTCCTGCAAGCGTTGCGGCCTTCACCTACCATCCGATGACGCGGTCTGGCACTTGGGCCAGCCGTATTGTGGGAAGGACCATGCAGGCCTTTGAGGCCCTGGGGGCAGATGGCTGGATCCGCCCAGGGCCATGCCTGGTTCATGCGCCCTCGCCGCACGTCGATGCCAGGCCCACTGGCGCCAGCATTGACCTGATCGTGGTGCATGGCATCAGCCTGCCCGAGGGCTGCTTCGAGGGTGATCACGTCACGGACCTCTTCCTGGGTCGACTCGACTGCGATGCGCACCCGAGCTTTGCCGCCCTGGAGGGCCTGAGGGTCTCGGCCCACTTTCTGGTTCGACGCAATGGCCTGGTGATCCAGTACGTCTCTTGTCTCGAGCGGGCCTGGCATGCTGGCGTGTCCTCCTTCATGGGCCGTAGCGGCTGCAACGATTTCTCGATTGGCGTGGAACTGGAGGGCTGTGATGCACAGGCCTATGAGCCGGTCCAGCTTGAGCGCCTGGCCGAGCTGTGTCGGGTCATTCAACAGGCGCACCCATCCTGCGTGAGCATCGCAGGCCACTCCGACATCGCACCGGGCCGCAAGACAGACCCCGGCCCCTGCTTTGACTGGGATCGCCTGCATCAATTGTTGCGTTCGTGCAAGACAGTGTTGCATCGGCAGCCCCCGCCACACGCTTTTTCTTGATGTCTTGATTGAGCCGGGGCGGGGTGTCGGCGGGCGAAACATCCTGTGAGCGCCCGAAAAACCTCGGCAAAAAAAAATCTAGTGAGACATCGCGGGCGTTCTCGCCGGGAATGACGGAAAACAAGGGATTTCCCCTGGGATTCGCCTTGCCCCTCATCCGCTTGGACTACTAGAATTAGTACTCAAACAGCCATTTTTTTACTACCTGTAGTGTTCTAGGGAGGAATCACGCATGCAGCGGGGAATTGAATCAGCCACATTGGCCACACGGCAAGAAGCCTCGGCATCCATGATGATGGGAGCGCCGTCGCCTGCCGTTTTGTCTGCTGCAGCCACCCTTCAAGACATCAAGGTGGTTCGTCGCAACGGTGCCGTGGTTCGGTTCGAGGCCCCCAAGATCAGCGTGGCCCTCACCAAGGCGTTTCTTGCGGTCCAGGGCGGCCAGGGTGCTGCCAGTGCCCGGGTTCGCGAGATCACTGAATCGCTGACCGAGCAGGTGGCCGCCGCACTGATGCGCCGTCTGCCGGCCGGCGGCGTGATTCACATTGAAGACATCCAAGACCAGGTGGAGCTCGCCCTGATGCGCTCGGGTGAGCACGAGGTGGCCAGGGCCTATGTGCTCTATCGCGAGCGTCGCGCCCAGGAGCGGGCTGCGAGCATGAAGCTCGAGCCAGCCCAGTCCAGCCATGGCCTTCACATGCTCGTCGATGGCCGTAAGGTCCCGCTCGACGAGGCCTGGCTGGCGTCGATGGTGTCGGCAGCCTGCCTGGGGCTGGAGGCCCATGTCCAGGTTCAGGATGTCCTTCAAGACACCCTTAAAAACCTCTACGACGGCGTGCCCGTGGAGGAGGTTGAAAAGTCAGCCATTCTGGCCGCCCGTGCCCTCATCGAAAAGGACCCCGCCTATGCCAAAGTCAGTGCCCGCCTGCTTCTGCACACCGTTCGCAAGGAGGTCCTGCAGGCCGACGTCACACCGGCTGAGGTGGCGGCGCGCACGCGCGAGTACTTCCCTCGATTCATCAAGAAGGGTGTCGAGATTGGGCTACTGAATGAGGAGATGTCCAGGTTCGACCTGGGCCGGCTCGCAGATGCCCTGAAGCCCGAGCGCGACCTGCAGTTCGACTACCTCGGCCTGCAGACCCTCTATGACCGCTACTTCCTCATCGACCGCAACGACCCCTTCACCGGCGAGGGCCGTCGAATCGAACTGCCGCAGGTCTTCTTCATGCGGGTGGCCATGGGCCTGGCCCTCAATGAGCTCGACCGCGAGGGCAAGGCCATTGCCTTCTACGACCTGCTCTCGAGCTTCGACTTCATGAGTTCCACACCCACCCTGTTCAATAGTGGAACCACGCACTCACAGCTGTCGTCCTGCTACCTCACCACCGTGGGGGATGATCTCGACGACATCTATGAGGCCATCAAAGAGAATGCCCTGCTGGCCAAATATGCCGGCGGCCTTGGCAACGACTGGACCCCCGTCCGTGCGTTGGGCAGTCACATCAAGGGAACCAACGGCAAGAGCCAGGGCGTGGTGCCCTTTCTCAAGGTGGTCAACGACACGGCCGTGGCCGTGAACCAGGGCGGCAAGCGAAAAGGGGCTGTCTGCACCTACCTCGAGACCTGGCACATGGACATTGAGGAGTTCCTCGAGCTTCGGAAGAACACCGGAGACGACCGCCGCCGCACCCATGACATGAATACCGCCAACTGGATTCCAGACCTCTTCATGAAGCGGGTGATGGAAAACGGCAACTGGACGCTTTTCTCGCCCTCCGATGTGCCAGACCTCCACGACATGTATGGCCAGGCCTTCGAGCAGGCCTATGTGGCCTACGAGGACAAGGCTGCCCGCGGCGAGATTCGACTCTTCAAGACGGTTCAGGCCACCACCCTCTGGCGCAAGATGCTCACCATGCTCTTTGAGACCGGGCACCCCTGGATCACCTTCAAAGACCCCTGCAACGTTCGCAGCCCGCAGCAGCATGTCGGGGTGGTGCACAGCTCCAACCTTTGCACTGAGATCACCCTCAACACCAACGAGTCTGAGATTGCCGTCTGCAACCTGGGCTCGGTCAACCTGGTCCAGCACCTTCGGCCGTCCGCCAATGGGGGCCTGGAGTTCGACACCGACAAGCTCAAGAAGACGGTGTCTGTGGCCATGCGCATGCTCGACAACGTCATTGACATCAATTACTACGCGGTGGCCAAGGCCCGGGCGTCCAATGTCCGTCACCGTCCAGTGGGCCTCGGCATCATGGGCTTTCAGGAGGCCCTGCATGCCATGCGCATTCCGTATGGCTCCCAGGCGGCCGTAGAGTTTGCAGACGCTTCCATGGAGGCCGTCTGCTATCAGGCCTATTGGGCTTCGACCGACCTTGCCCAGGAGCGTGGGGCCTATTCGAGTTTCAAGGGCTCACTCTGGGATCGGGGCATCCTCCCCCTCGACTCCCTGGACCTCCTGGCCAAGGAGCGGGGCGGCTATCTCGAGGCCGATCGATCCGCCCGCCTGGACTGGGATGCCCTTCGGAACCGCATCAAGGCCTACGGCATGCGCAATTCCAACTGCGTGGCCATCGCCCCCACCGCCACCATCTCGAACATCGTGGGCATCTCGGCCTCCATTGAGCCCACCTACCAGAACCTCTATGTGAAATCGAACCTCTCGGGCGAGTTCACAGTGGTCAATGAGGCCATGGTTCGTGACCTGAAAGAGCTGGGGCTCTGGGACGAGGTGATGGTCTCCGACCTCAAGTACTTCGATGGCAGCCTCTCCAAGATCGACCGCATTCCCGCCGAGGTTCGGGCCTTGTACGCCACCGCCTTCGAGGTGGACACCAGTTGGATGGTCGAGTGCGCGGCCCGTCGGCAGAAATGGATCGACCAGGCGCAGTCGCTCAACATTTACATGGCGGGCGCATCGGGCAAGCGCCTGGATGAGACCTACAAACTCGCCTGGCTGCGTGGCCTGAAGACAACCTACTACCTCCGCACCATGGGTGCCACCCATGCGGAGAAGTCCACCCTCAACACCGGGCAACTCAATGCGGTTCCGGTCTCGGGTGGCATGCAGGGTGGCGCTGCAGCGCTCACGGCTGCAGCAAATCCGATTTCCACGGGTGGCGCTGTGGTTGGTTCCGACGTGAAGTTTTGTTCCATCGACAACCCGGACTGTGAGGCCTGCCAGTAGTGAGGGCAGGTGTTGCATCCACACTAAATTTTTTTTAAGAAAGCAAGAAAACAATTGCAGAGTTTTCTTGCTTCCATCATGATTCGGTCTGTGTTCATTGACCGAATCTCACTGACCTAATGAAGAAAGTGAGATCGATATGCTGAACTGGGAAGACACCACCACGACGACCATCGCGCCCAAAGCGCCTCCCTCGGTGACAGAGCCACTGTCGCGGGGTCCCGTTCCCTCTCCAATCCCTGACGCCGACCTCGAGCGCCGCGTGCGTGTTGAAGACAAGCGGGTCATCAATGGCGGCACCGATGTCAACCAGTTGGTGCCCTTTAAATACAAGTGGGCCTGGGAAAAGTACCTCTCGGGCTGCGCAAACCATTGGATGCCCCAGGAAATCAACATGTCCAGAGACATCGCGCTCTGGAAGGATCCCAATGGCCTCACCGACGACGAGCGTCGGCTCGTCAAGCGCAACCTCGGCTTCTTCGTCACGGCCGACAGCCTGGCAGCCAACAACATTGTGCTGGGCACGTATCGGCACATCACCGCCCCGGAGTGCCGTCAGTTCTTGCTGCGCCAGGCCTTCGAAGAGGCCATTCACACCCACGCCTACCAGTACATTGTGGAGTCGCTCGGCCTCGATGAGGGTGAGATTTTCAACGCCTATCACGAGGTTGCCTCGATTCGGGACAAAGACGAGTTCCTGATTCCCTTCATTGACACCCTCACGGACCCCGCCTTCAAGACCGGCACCCCTGAGACCGACCAGCAGCTGCTCAAATCCCTGATCGTCTTTGCCTGCATCATGGAAGGCCTCTTCTTCTATGTTGGATTTGTGCAAATCCTGGCCCTTGGCCGCCAGAACAAGATGACGGGTGCGGCGGAGCAGTATCAGTACATTCTTCGCGATGAGTCGATGCACTGTAATTTCGGCATCGACCTCATCAACACCATCAAGCTCGAGAACCCACACCTCTGGACGCCAGAGTTCCGGGCTGAGCTTCGCGAGTTGTTCGTCAAGGCGGTGGAGCTGGAGTATCGCTATGCCGAAGACACCATGCCCCGTGGTGTGCTGGGCCTCAATGCCGCCATGTTCAAGGGCTATCTGCGTTATATCGCCAATCGTCGCTGTCAGCAGATCGGCCTGGATCCCATTTTTGGAAACGAGGAAAACCCCTTCCCCTGGATGGCGGAAATGGTCGACCTTAAAAAAGAACGTAACTTTTTCGAGACCCGTGTGATCGAGTATCAAACGGGGGGCGCACTCAGTTGGGAATAGCCATTTGCTGATTCCTTCCTTCGGGCCCACTCAACAGGATTCATTGGCGTTGGTTTTGTCGACAGGCAGGCAGAGGTTCGACGGCTTGCGCAAATGAATGGTTCGAGCCACGAGGCTCGAATCTCCCATGTAACCGCCGACGGAGTCGGCCTGAAGGAGAGTGAAAATGGCAGCAAAGAAGAAAGCAAAGAAGGCGGCGAAGGCTGACAAGCCCGAGCTGAAGAAGTCCGCAGCCAAACCTGCAGCGAAGAAGGCAGCCGCGAAAAAACCGGCCGCCAAGAAGCCTGCAGCGAAGAAGCCTGCGGCCAAGAAGAAGCCTGCAGCAAAGAAACCGGCCGCCAAGAAGCCCGCAGCCAAGAAGCCCGCAGCCAAGAAACCTGCGGCCAAGAAGCCTGCAGCGAAAAAGCCCGCAGCCAAGAAGAAGCCTGCGGCCAAGAAGCCAGCTGCGAAGAAG
>CAZPRT010000004.1:0-33920 GCA_964589205.1 uncultured Bordetella sp.
GCTCAATGGCCGATTCCCCATGGTGTCTGGCCCGCAATGGATGTCGCAGCATGTGCTGGGCGATCGCCGCGTGCTGGCGGTGTCGGGCACCCACGGCAAGACCACCACCAGTTCGCTGGCCGCCTGGCTGCTGGAGCATGCGGGCCTGGCCCCTGGCTTTTTAATTGGCGGTGTGCCTGAGGATTTTGGCTGTTCGGCCCGCCCGGGCACCCAGGATGGCTGGTTTGTGATCGAGGCCGATGAGTACGACACGGCATTTTTCGACAAGCGCTCCAAGCTCTTGCACTACCGGGCCGAGGTGGCCATCGTGAACAACCTGGAGTTCGACCATGCCGACATCTTTCCAGATCTGGCAGCCATCGAGACCCAGTTTCATCATTGGGTTCGTACCCTGCCGTCGCGAGGGCACCTGGTGGTCAATGCCGAGGCGCCCGCAATTGCGCGCGTGCTGGAGCGGGGCTGCTGGACCCCGGTGACCCGTTTCCTCGACGCTGCGGGCTGGTCGATTGGCGCGGACGTGACGGCTGAGTCGGGCTTTGAAGCCTTCTCGATTCTGGAGAATGGCCGTGCTGTGGCGCAGGCCCGAAGCCCTTTGTGGGGCCCACACAATCGGGCCAACGCCCTGGCGGCCTTGCTCGCGGTGCGGGCCTGCGGTGTGGCCTGGCCCACCCTGCTCGAGGGCCTCTCATCCTTCCAGGGTGTGAAGCGGCGCATGCAGGTCCGAGGCACGTCGGGCGGGGTGACGGTCTATGACGACTTTGCCCACCATCCCACGGCCATTGCGACCACCCTCTCGGGCCTGCGCCCTCAGTTGAAGCCAGGTGCACGACTTCTGGCGGTGCTCGAGCCCCGATCCAACACCATGAAGATGGGGGTGATGCGGGCCAAGCTCGCCGAGTCTCTGGTGGAGGCGGATCTGGTCTTTGGCTTTGCGGGTGGCCTGGACTGGCCACTGGACGAGGCCCTTGCGCCACTGGGCTCGCGGGCATCGTCGAGCCCAGACTTCGAAGCGCTTGTGGCCCAGGTGGTCTCGGCGGCCCGGCCCGGGGATGCCATCTTGGTCATGAGCAATGGGGGCTTCGGCGGCATCCATGAGCGTCTGCTGGCCGAGTTGTCATCCCGGGCGGGCTGAGGACGCGCTGGTGAATGTCTTCTTTGAGGAGTCGGGCGCGTTCAAGACGGCATCCGTGTTGAGCCAGTCGGATGCGAGCCTCCAGGTGAGCCTGGTCTCCGGGCGGCGACTCAAGCTCAAGGCCAATCAGGTGCTGGTGAGTTTTGAGCAGCCGGCTGCCGAAGCGTTCCTGGAGGCAGCCCAGGAGGTGGCCGAGGGCCTGGAGGCCGACTTTCTCTGGGACTGTGCACCCACAGAAGACTTCGCCGCCTCCGCCTTTGCGCGAGAAGTCTTTGGCGCGTCGTGCCGTCCTGTGGATGAGGCGGGCCTCATCCTGGCCTTGCACGGCTCTCCGATGCATTTCTACAAGAAGGGCCGAGGTGTCTATCGGCCTGCCCCCGCGGAGGCCCTGGAGGCAGCCCGGGTCAGCGCACTCAAGAAGCAGCAGCGCCAGGCCGAGCAGGACGCCATCGAGGCTGCGCTGCGTGCGGGCGACCTGCCGACGGCCGTGGCGGACCAGGCCATGCGGCTGTTGGTCAACCCAGACAAGCAGTCGGTCGCCTTCAAGGCCTTGGAGGCTGCGGCCCATCACCTGCAGCAGACGCCTGCCCGGCTGCTGCTGAGCCTGGGCGGCATTCCCTCCGCCTACGCCCTGCATCGTGGTCGGCTGCTGGCCGAGTGTTACCCGCAGGGTGCCGAGGCGACCCTCTCCGAGGCCGAGGCCAGTGGGCTGGCTGCTGAGCGCGAGGCCTTGTTGGCCGCCCTTCCAAAGGCGAGCCCACAGGTCTACTCCATTGACGATGCCGCCACGACCGAGGTCGATGATGGCTTCTCTCTCGAGCCCATGGCCGATGGGGGCTGGCGCGTGGGCGTGCACATTGCGGCGCCGGGCTTGCTGCTCAAGCCCGGCAGTGCCGTGGCCGACCGCGCCCGTGAGCGGGCCTCCACCGCCTACTGCCCGGGTGAGAAGTTCACGATGCTGGCGGCACCGCTGATTTCGCTCGCCTCACTGGATGAAGGCCGCTGGGTGCCGGCCGTGTCGCTCTATGTGGAGTTTGATGCCGCAGGTGCGCGGCAGCGGCATGTGAGTCGCGTGGAGCAGGTCTGGGTGGCGCGCAACATCCGGCACGGGGATTGGGAGCATCGTCTGGGGCCGGCGGCGGCCTCGGCCGACGGTGCCGCAGCCGATCTGCCGTGGGAGGGTCTGCCTGTCTTGTACCAACTCGCCTGTGGCCTGCGGGCTGGCCGTGAGGCCGTGCGCGGCCGCCCGGAGCCGGTGGGTCGCACCGATTTTTCGGTCGGTGTGGACTGGGATGCCGACGACCCAGACGCCGTGGCGCAGGGCCACGGAACGGCCACACTTGGGCTGCGGGCCCGGGGTTCACCGGTCGACATCCTGGTCTCCGAGTTCATGATCCTCACGAATGTCATCTGGGGGGAGACCATCGCCCTGGGTCAGTTACCAGGCATTTACCGCTGCCAGTCGATGGGCCGGGTGCGAATGCAGACACAGCCCGGTGCACATCAGGGCCTTGGGGTGTCGCACTATGCATGGTCCTCCTCACCCTTGCGCCGGTATGCAGACCTGGTGAACCAGTGGCAGCTCCTGTCGATTCTTGGCCATGGCCGCCCGGCCTTTCGTCCCGGTGATGCGGGACTCTTCGCAGACCTCGCCCACTTCGAGGCGCGGTACGACCGGTATGCAGAGTTTCAGGCGTGGATGGAGCGCTACTGGAGCATCCGTTGGCTGGGCCAGCAGGCAGGGCAGGCGGGCGAGTTCTGGCAGCTGTCTGAGGCTGCCGAGCCGCTCATCGTCGAAGCCGTGGCCACGCGACAGGAAGGGCAGTTTCGGCTGCGTGCCGCGCCCATCAGCGTTCGGGTGTCGGAGTGGTCGCAATTGGTGCCCGGCACCGAGGTCGAGGTGCGACTGCTCCGGGCCGATGGCCTGGAGGTGAGCATCGAGGCCAAAGGGGTTCGGGTGATCTCCACCGCCGAGGTGGACCGCTATGCGGTCCTCGGAGACCCCATCTCCCACAGCAAGAGCCCAGCCATTCACCAGGCCTTTGCCGAGCAGCTCGATGAGCCGATGCAGTACGGCGCCATTCAGGTGGCTGCCTCGGAACTGGCCGAGCGGCTCGACGACCTGGCCCAGGAGGGCTATCGGGGCATGAACCTCACCATTCCACTCAAGGAGGTGGCCTTTGCCCTGCTGCAGGAGAGGGGCTGGCCCATCAGCCCGCGGGCCAGCAGTGCCCAGGCGATCAACACCCTGATTCGAATCGACCAAGGCTGGCAGGGTGACAACACCGATGGTGCGGGCCTGGTTCGGGACATTCAACGGCTGTTGGCGGTGACGTCTCTGGCAGGCCATTCGATGCTCATCCTGGGGGCCGGTGGTGCAGCCCGTGGCGTCGTGGGCCCCCTGCTCGATGCCGGCGCCGGCCCCATCTGGATCGCCAATCGCAGCCTGGATCGCGCCCTGGCAGTGGCCGCCGACCATGGAGCGGCCTCAGTGTTGGCCACATCGCTGGCGCCCTTGGCCACGGGCCATGCGGCCGACCGTCCCTTCCTGCCAAGCCTGATCATCAACGCCACGGCCGCAAGCCTTCAGGGCGACGACCTGGCCATCGACCCAGGGCTCTTCGCGGGCGCCCAGCTCGTGGTGGACATGATGTACGGCCCGGGTCTCACGCCATTCCTTCAGGCCGCTCGACATGCAGGTGCCCCACTGGTGGCCGATGGCCTGGGCATGCTGGTGGAACAGGCGGCCGAGAGTTTCTCGGCCTGGCGGGGCCGACGGCCCGAGACAGGGCCTGTGCTGGAACAGCTGCGAGGCCTGTTGGAGCAGTCCGCATGAACACGAGCCTGCAGATGCGAGACCCCGAGGCGGGGCCGCACGCCCTGGAGGAGATTCAGTCCCTGTTGCACCGGTTTCGGGTGGAGGCAGAGCTTGTGCATCGGGAGCGGCTGGCCGGCGACGATGCCCGCAAGGGCCTGGTGGAGCAGTTGGTGGCCAAGCAGCAATTGGCTGCGCTCTCGCCAAAGATTCGGGCCTTGCATGCGGCCGACGTGGCCTATGTCCTGGAGGGGCTGCCGCTCGAGCAGCGGATGCTGATCTGGTCCCTGGTGCCGGATGCATTGCATGCGGATGTCATGGTGGAGCTCGGCGAGCCCGTGCGGGCCAGCATCATCGAGCGCATGACCCGTGAGGCCCTCATTCGAATGGCCCAGGCACTCGACACCGATGACCTCGCAGCCCTGGCCGATGAGCTGCCGGCCGAGGTGGTGGAGCGGGTTCAGCAGGGCCTGACCATCGAGGAGCGTGAGCAGCTGCGGGCGGCCATGTCCTACCCCGAGGACAGCGTTGGGGCCCGCATGGATTTTGAAATGGTCACCATCCGAGACGATGTCACCCTCGAGGTGGTGCTGCGCTATCTGCGCCGCTTTGAAGACCTGCCCGACCACACCGACCAGGTCTTTGTGGTGGATCGCAAGGAGGTGCTGCAAGGCCTGCTGCCCCTGGCCAAGCTGCTGGTGCATGAGCCCGAAACCTTGGTGGCCGATGTCATGCGGCGTGATGCCCTCTCACTGAATGTGCTGGATGAGGCCATCGATGCAGCCCAGGCCTTTCAGCGCTACGACCTGGTCTCTGCGCCCGTGGTGGATGAGTCTGGCCGGCTGGTGGGTCGCCTGACCATCTCAGAGGTCGTGGATGTGATTCAGGAGGAGAGTGGGGCTGAGGTGCTGGCCCAGGCCGGCCTCCGTGAGGAGGAGGACCTCTTTGCCTCCGTCTGGGCCTCGGCCAAGAACCGCTGGCTCTGGCTTGCCCTCAACCTGTGCACGGCATTTTTTGCATCGCGCGTGATCGGTGCCTTTGAGGGCACGATCGAGCGGGTGGTGGCCCTGGCGGCCCTGATGCCCATTGTGGCGGGCATCGCTGGCAACTCGGGCAACCAGACCATGACCCTCTTCATTCGCTCGTTGGCGATGGGCCAGGTGAGTGGGTCGAATGTGCGGCGCCTGATTGCCAAGGAACTCTCGATTGCGGGCTTGAATGGCCTGGTCTGGGGCTCGGTGGCGGGTGCCTTTGCTTGGCTGCTCTATGCCGACACGGCCCAGGGGCCCTTGCTGGGCCTGGTGATGATGATGGCCATCATGCTGAACCTGCTGGTGGGCGCGCTGGTGGGCCTGCTGGTGCCTTTGGCGCTCGATCGGATGGGGCGAGACCCGGCCCTGGGGTCGTCGGTGCTGCTCACCTTCACCACCGACTCCATGGGCTTTCTGTTCTTCTTGGGCCTGGCAACCTTCTTATTCTGAGTCGGCCGTCCAGTGGCCGCTTCGACCGCCAGATTTTTCCAGCAGTTTCACATCGCCAATCACCATGCCACGGTCGATGGCCTTGACCATGTCGTAGACGGTGAGCAGGCCGATTTGCACTGCCGTGAGGGCTTCCATCTCCACGCCCGTCTTGCCGGTGAGTCCCACGGTCGCCGTGCACCGAACTGCTGAGTGGCCTGGCTCACAGGTGAGTTCCACGGCCACCTTCGTGATGGCCAGGGGGTGGCACAAGGGGATGAGGTCGCTGGTCTTTTTGGTGGCCTGGATGGCCGCAATGCGGGCCACTGCCAGGACATCGCCCTTGGCGGCCTCGCCGCGTTGAATCACCGCAAGTGTCTCTGGCTTCATGCGAATGACACCGGTGGCCGTGGCCTCGCGCGTGGCATCCGGCTTGCCACCGACATCCACCATGTGGGCCTGGCCCTGGTCGTTGAAGTGGGTGAGTTCCGTCATTCGAAGGCCTGCCGTTTCATGGTGTCATCATAGAACGAGATGACGACACAGACCTCAAGGCATCGCCTGCGGCTTGGCTGGGCTCCTGCCGGAGTCCTGGCCTTGGCCGTGTTCATCGGCCTGCCATGGACGCCGGCATCGGCCCAGTCCAGTGCAAGCCTGCCAGCCTTGGGGGAGGCGACGGTCGACGAACTCTCGTTGCCCGCCGAGCGGCGCCTGGGTCGCAGCATCTTTCATCAGATTCGTCGGGCCGGGGTGGTGCTCGATGACCCCGAGCTCGAAGACTACCTCCAGGCGCAGTCCTGGCGCCTCCTGCAGACGGCCGTGGCCCAGGGATTGCTGCTGCCCGGGGCGAGCCTTGCGCCAGAGGCCTTTCGGCTCTTTGCCCTGCAGGATCGCAGCATCAATGCCTTCGCCCTGCCGGGTGGCTACATTGGCGTGCACACCGGGCTGGTGGTGCAGGCCCAGACCGAATCTGAACTGATGTCGGTGCTGGCCCACGAGATCGGCCATGTCACCCAGCGGCACATCTCCCGCATGATCGGGCAGCAGCGGCAGTCCACTGGCGTCATGATGGCCGCTGCGATCCTGGCCGCCCTGGCGGCCTCGAGCAGTCCCGATGCGGCCGCGGGGGTGTTGTCCTTGGGGCAGACGGTGGCCGTGCGCGAACAACTCGCCTTTTCGCGCGATGCCGAGCGTGAGGCGGACCGCGTCGGGCTCTCATTGCTGGAGGGGGCTGGATTTGATCCCGAGGGCATGCGCGCATTGTTTGAGCGGCTTGCCAAGGCCCATCGGTTTGCTGAGACCGATGCCCCCGGCTGGATGCGAACCCACCCGCTGACGGCCGAGCGAATCACCGATGTGGCCTCGCGCCTGCAGCTGCGTCCGGCGCAGGGGCCGGTGGCCGATGCAGTGGAGTTCGGCTGGCTGCAGATGCGGCTGCGGGTCCGACAGGACCCTTCGGTCGATGCCCTGCGCGCCTTGGAACGGAGCTGGCGGGCCGGCCTCGCGGCGCCGGCGGTCTCGCCCGCAGTGCGTGCGCGACTTTTGTATGGCCTTGGCTGGGTGGCCCTGACCCTTCGCCAGTTCGAGGAGGGATTGGCCTTGGTGCCACCGCTTCTCGAGGCCATTCGGGCCCTGCCCGATGCCGAGCAGGCCAGCCTGCTTCCCATGGCGGCCCGGCTTGAGCAGGCCTTGCAGATGGGCCGTGGGAATTGGTTGGTCGCCCTGCGCCTGGGGGATCAACTCGCCGCCTCTCACCCGCGCTCGATCACGGCCCGAGCCCTCATTCGCAATGCCGGTCAGGCGGCCCTCGATGCGGGGGATCTATCGGACGCCCTTGCGCGCGCCCAACGCTACACCGGCGCTTTTCCAGAGGATCTGGAGGGCTGGCGCCTGCTGGGCCGCGCAGCCGAGGCGCAGGGTCGGCCCGTGCTTGCGAGCCTGGCGGCTGCCGAGGCTTATGCCTTGCTGGGGGCGTGGGCGGCTGCCGTGGATCAGCTCGAGCGAGGCCGCAAGCAGAAGGACCCTGACTTCCTGCTGCTCTCGCGGATGGATGCCAGACTGGCCACCTTTCGCACCGAACTCATGAACGAAAAACCACCGTCTTCTTCCCGTTGAGCAGGATTCGACGCTCGGCATGCCATTTCACGGCCCGGGCGAGCACCCGAGACTCAATGTCTGCCCCAATCTGACTGAGCGACTCTGCGTTGAGGCTGTGGTCGACACGCTCGATGTCCTGCTCAATGATGGGGCCCTCGTCGAGGTCGGTGGTGACGTAATGGGAGGTGGCCCCGATGATCTTCACCCCCCGGGCGAAGGCTTGCGCATAGGGCTTGGCGCCTTTGAAGCTGGGCAGGAAGGAGTGATGGATGTTGATGGCCTTTCCAGACCAGGCCGCGCACAATTCCGGCGACAAGATTTGCATGTAGCGGGCCAGCACCACGAGCTCGGCCCCGGTGGACTGGGCCAGGGCCTGCAGGGCAGCCTCTTGCTGAGGCTTGGTGTCGGCCGTGATGGGCAGGTGGTGGAAGCCGATGTTGTGATGGGACACCAAGGACTCGAAGTCTCGGTGGTTTGAGCCCACCCCGACCACCTCGATGGGCAACTGACCATTGGCGGCCCGAAAAAGCAGGTCGTTGAGGCAGTGCCCGAACCTCGAGACCAGCACCAGCACCTTGAGCTTGCGGTGGGCGGGCGTGAACTGCCACTGCATCTGATGCGAATCGGCCAGGCCAGAGAATGCCTCGCCGAAGCCCTCTGGCGTGAGGGTGGCCGGGCCTTCCACATGCACACGCATGAAGAAGAGGCCGGTCTCCGGGTCGCCAAATTGGGCGGAGTCGAGGATGTTGCAGCCCTGCTCAAAGAGCCGCTCGGCCACGCGATAGACAAGCCCTTTGGCGTCGGGGCAGGAGAGGGTCAGGATGTGCTCGTGTCGTGTGGCATTCATTGGGGGTGTGGCCCTGGGTTGCGTGGAGGAAGCAGTTGCAGGATGCGGTCTGGCGCGATGTCTTTGAGGCAGGCGGTGGTCTGCAGGGGGCAGGTTCTCTGGAAACAGGGGCTGCAGCCAAGCCCTGCAGACACGAGGCTGACCGAGGGACCACGGGCGGGGGTGTGCTGTGGGTCGGTGGAGCCATAAATGCCGATCACCGGCCGCCCCAGGGCCGCGGCCACATGCATGAGCCCGGAGTCGTTGCTCACCACGGCCTGGGCATCGGACAGGATCGCCATGGCCTGAACCAGGCTCGTGTCGCCAGCCCGCTGTTCGAGGTGTGCTTGCAGTGCAGTTGGAATGAGGCCTGCGATGCTGGCCTGGGTGCCTCGGTCGGCCCCGGTGCCAAGGATCGCCACCCGCCCGCCGCGCTCGAGCCAGTCGGTGGCCACGGTGGCGAAGTGTTCAGCGGGCCACTGCTTGGCAGGCCCGTAGGCTGCACCCGGGCATATCACCAGCAGCCCTGGCAGGCTCGCGGCATCTGAGTGAACCGTGGCGGACCGTTGGATCTGGGCAGGTGCGGTGGGCGCACGAAGTGCCGGCGTGGCCTGAAGGGCTGCCTCGGGTGCGTCGGCCAAGGCCGCGTACTGAGCAGGCTGGGATGGACCACGGGCGGTGTCGGCCTGTGGCCGTCGAATGTCGTTGAGCAGGCCCAGTCGCCATTCGCCGCGCAGGCCACGGCGCTTCGGAATGCCTGCCATCCAGGGCACCAGGGCTGCCTTCCAACTGTTGGGGCAGACCACAGCCCGCGGATAAGCCTCCGACCGAAGGGTCTGGGCCAGCGCCCGCCGGGCCGACCACTCGAGCTTTCCGCGAGTCCATTCCACTGGCCAGACGCGTCGAACCCCCGGCATGGCCTGATAGACGGGTGCGAGTGCTGCGAGACTGAGAACATCTACGGGCCCGCGACGCGCCAGATCCGCCAGCAGGGGCTGGGCCATGACTGCGTCGCCGAGCCACTGCGGGCCCACCACCAGGCAGCTGTCAGTGTCCGCCAGCAACGGCGCCTTCTGCCAATTGGTACTGGGTGCCGCAATACGGGCAGGTGGCCTGGCCATGGTCGAATTCCAGGAAGACCTTGGGGTGGCTCGACCAGAGTGGCATGGCCGGATTGGGGCAGTGGGCCGGAAGGTCTGCCGCCTGAATGACGATGGGCGATGGGCTTGCGGGCTTGGTCATGAAGGCGTTCCTCAGATGACTGCCAGCCAGTGGGCATAGGCCGGTGCCTTGCCACTGACCGCATCAAAAAAGACAGACTGAATTTTGGTGGTGATCGGACCCCGTGTGCCCTCGCCGATGACCCGATCGTCGAGCTCTCGGATGGGCGTGACCTCTGCGGCCGTGCCCGTGAAGAAGGCCTCGTCGGCGCAGTAGATCTCGTCGCGGGTGATGCGCTTTTCAACGACACTGAGGCCAAGGTCTTGGGCAATGGTGATCACTGCATCCCGCGTGATGCCATCGAGGCAGGAGGCGAGGTCTGGCGTGTAGACCTTGCCGTTGCGAATCACGAAGAGATTCTCGCCCGAGCCCTCGGAGGCATAGCCATCGGTGTCCAGCAGCAGGGCCTCGTCATAGCCCTGAGCCGCAACCTCTTGGTGGGCGAGGATTGAATTGATGTAGTAGCCACAGGCCTTGGCGCGAACCAGCGAGACGTTCACGTGGTGTCTGGAGAAGGAGGATGTCTTGACCCGGATGCCTTTGTTGAGGCCGTCTTCGCCCAGGTAGGCGCCCCAGGGCCATGCGGCAATGGCCACATGAATGGTGTTGTTCACGGCCGCGATGCCGAGCTTCTCTGAGCCGATCCAGGCAATCGGCCGCAGGTAGCAGGACTTCAGCCCATTGGCCTTGACCACCTCGACCTGGGCCGCCTCGAGTGTGGCGGCATCGAAGGGCACCTTCATTTGAAAGATTTTGGCCGAATTCAGGAAGCGTTGAGTGTGGGCCTGGAGTCGAAAGATGGCGCTGCCGGTGGGGGTCTCGTAGCAACGAACCCCTTCAAAGACGCCCATGCCGTAGTGCAGGGTGTGGGTCAGCACGTGGATCTTGGCATCTCGCCAGGGCACGAGCTGGCCATCCATCCAGATCCATCCATCACGATCTGCCATCGACATCGTGTTGCTCCAAAGGGGTTCGAGAAGGGAACGATTCTACCCAGTGCGCTGCCGGATCGCCGCCAGGGGCCGAATGGTCTCGGGCGCGGCCGAGAAGACCTCTGCCCAGAGGGCCTGCACGGCAGCCCGCTCGGCCTGCAAGAGGCCAGCCTCGACCCGGGCGGAGGCTGCGCCAGAGAGTCGAATGCGGTGCTGGTGCTGCCGAAATCGGCGATAGGCATCGGCCGTGGCATCGGCCAACCCCTTTGGAATGAGGCCGAGGTCCGCAGCCCGATGCAGCAGTGCAATGTTGCCCAGGTTGTCCGTGAGGCTGGGATGCGCATGGGCATGGCCCAGCACCAGGGCCTGCACCATGAACTCGATGTCCACCATGCCACCGGTGTCGTGCTTGAGGTCGAACTGACCGCTCGGGTTGGGATGCCCGTCGTGCATCTTGTCTCGCATGGCCAGAATTTCCTCGAGCAGCGCCGATTGGTCGCGCGGCATTCGCAGAATCTCGATGCGCGCCGATTCAAAGGCCTGGCCAATGTCTGGATCGCCTGCACAGAAGCGTGCGCGGGTGAGCGCCTGGTGTTCCCAGACCCAGGCCTGCGCCTTCTGGTACTGGATAAAGCCAGGAAGGTCTGAGACCAGCAGGCCCGCATTGCCATTGGGCCGCAGGCGCAGGTCGATCTCAAAGAGGCTGCCCGCGGCCGTGGTGGTGGAGAGCCAGACATTCATTCGCTGGGCCAGGCGCGCATAACGCTCTTGGGCCAGCTCGTGTGGATCGTCATGCACAAAAATCAGGTCGAGGTCGGAGGCGTAGCCCAGTTCCTTGCCCCCGAGCTTGCCGTAAGCAATCACAGCAAAGCGGGGTGTGTCCAGGTGTTTCCTCGGGGTCGCCGCCCAGGCCGCATGCAGCGTGGCTCGAATCAGGCAGTCCGCCAGGGCTGAGAGCTGATCCGAGAGGCGCTCCACGGTCCACAGGCCCTCCAGGTCTTGGACCAGGAGTCGGAAGGTCTGCGCATGGTGGGCCTCGCGAAGCAGGTCCATCTGCCGCTCCACATCTGGCGCGTCTCCCAGTCGCGCCTGCGACATTTGCCGCTCCAGGTCCATGGCAAAGGCCGCCAGGTCGGGCGGCTCCATGAGGGTGCGGCTGTCGAGCAGTTCGTCGAGCACGATGGGGTGCCGACGCAGGTAGTCGGCCGCCCAGGCAGATGACTCGACCACGCGGGCCACGCGTGCCATGGCCTCCGGGTATTCATCAAAGAGGGCGAGATACGAGGCCCGGCGGCCGAGCGAGTCCAGCAAGGCCTCAAGGCCCTGGCGAACCAAGGTGGGCTGCTGGCTTGCATTGGCATGCTGCTCGATGAGCGCCTTGACCCGGCCCATCCGGCTCTCACGGTCCGTCGGCCGGGGTCTGGGCTCCTCCGATGGGTCGGCCTGTGTGGTGTCGTCGCGCCGAAAGAGCTTGTCAAAGAGGGCCGACACCCGCTGCTGGCGAATCGCGATGGCCTCGGCCAATGTGTCGGCGTCGGCCAGGCCCATGGCCCGGGCGGCCCGATCGTAGGCGCTGGCCGAGCCGCTGAGCACATGGGTCTGGGCATCCTCGTCATACTGGAGCCGGTGCTCCAGCCGTCGCCAGAAGCCATAGGCCTCCTGGAGGTCCTGCACCTCATCCTCACCCAGGCGGCCTTGCTCGCCGAGGGTCTTGAGCACACCGCGGGTGCTGCGGTCTCGCAGCCGCTCCTCACGGCCGCCGCGAATCAGTTGGAACAACTGGGCGATGAACTCGATCTCTCGAATGCCGCCGCGGCCCAGCTTGACGTCGACCGGTGTATGGCTGCCGGCGAGCCTGGCCTCTCGGCGCTGGCTTCGACGCTCGGCCTCTTCTCGAATCTGGCCGTGAAGCTCGCGCAGGGCCGCCAGGGCATTGAAGTCAAGGTAGCGCCGAAAGACAAAGGGGCGGCGTATGGACTCCAAGGCCTCCAGGCTGGCGTCAAAGAGGGCAGGGCTCTGGAAGACAGGCTGGTTCACCACCCTCGCCTTGATCCAGGCATAGCGCTCCCATTCGCGGCCTTGAACGATCAGGTAATCCTCAAGCATGGCCAGGCTGCAAATCACGGGCCCGGCATCGCCGTTGGGCCGCAGTCGAAGGTCGACTCGAAAGACGAAGCCCTCTGCCGTGGGCTCGGCCAGCAGGGCTGACATGCGTCGGGCGACCTTGCCGAAGAAGCTGCTGAGGTCGATCTGCCCGCCCACGGTCCCGTTTTCAAGGGGCAGGCCGGCGGTCTGACCGTCGTCTGAAATGAGGTAGATGAGGTCGACATCGGAGGAGGCATTGAGCTCGTGCCCCCCGAGCTTTCCCATGCCAACAATCAGCAGGTCGACGGGCTGTCCGTGCCGGTCTTGCGGTGTGCCGTGCCGAGCTGCGAGCCCCTGGGCGGCCACCGCATAGGCCAATTGAATGGTCTGCTCTGCAAGTGCGCTGATGGCCGAGAGGTTCTCGGAGAGGTCCGAGAGCCCTGCCAGGTCTCTGGCCATGATGGCCAGCAGGGCGCTGTTGCGAAACTGGCGCAGGCTCGCCGCCGCGTCGTGGGAGGGCTCGGTGATCCCTGGCCAGTGGGCCGCCAGGTGTTCCCGCAGATGCGACGCCGTGATGGCCTGGGCGGGGTCCATCAGCAGGCCTGCTGCATCGAGCTGTGCGAGCATTCGCCGGGCGAAGCCGGAATGCTCGGCGGCAACCGCATAGGCGTGGTGCAGGGCCATGGTGGACGCGTCTCCTGGGCGGGGTTGGCTATGCCAGAATTTGCATCATGCCACCGCCACACACCCCGAACTTGCCGCCCATTGAGGCGCAGGCGTCGCTGGTGTGGTGGCTGCGTCGAGGGGCACGCTGGCTCGTCTGGCTGGCGGCGGCCCTTGTTGTGGTGCTGGCCTTGGCCGCCATGGGCTTTCGCTGGGTGGTCTGGCCCAAGGTCGCAGACCTTCTCAATGACCCAATGGCGCTGGCCGAGCAGACGTCGCCCCACCTGGCCGCAGAGGGTCTTCGGCTCGATGCCTTCGGCGCCTCGGCCCAATGGCGCGACCTGTTTGTGCCCACCATCGAGGTGGAACGCATCAGCCTGCACTCAGCCCAGGGCGAACTCCTCGCCCAGGCCGACCAGCTCCGGGCCGACTTCGGCCTGCGCAGCCTGCTCTCCATGTGGACAGGCCGGCCGGTCTTTGCGCGGCTTGCCGTGGAGCGGTTGCAGTTAGACCTGGCCCGCGCGGCCAATGGCGAGATCCGTCTTGCAGGTTTTCTGCTGGCGCAGTCGCCTCCCGATGGCCCCGGCCTCATGGCCCTCTTGGCCGAGCAGGGGCCACTGGCCATCGGCCGAGCCGAACTGCATTGGCGTGATGCACGTGACGAGCTGGACGAGCCCGTGGCGGGTCGGGTGGACTTTCAGGGCCTCGCCCTGCACCTTCGTGGGGACGAGACCGTGATTGGGCTGGATTCGGTGGCGCTCTCGCCCCTGTCTGAGCTCCTGGCGCGGCGCTTGCCGGGCCTCAAGATGGGTGGGCAGCTGTCTCAACTGGAGGTGGGCTGGCAGGGTGCGCTCCCCGACCTCGCCCAACTGGATGTTGCCCGCGACCTTTCGCGGCTGCAGATGCGTGCCCGGCTGGATGACGTCAGCCAGGAGGGCCTGCCGCAGGTGCCGGCCTGGTCTGGCCTGAGTGGGCAGGTGGTGGCCAATGGTGCACGCGGCAGCCTGACCATTCAGAGCCAAAACCTGTCGGTGTCCTCTGAGGCATTTATGCGGCAGCCGCGTCTGGCCGTCGCCTCTGCGGGGGGAGCTCTGAAGTGGTCTGACCTGCAACTGGCCGCCGGCGAGGGTGCAGACCCGTGGCCCAGGCTGGCTGCTGTGGATGTGACCCTTCAGGGGCTCAATGTCTCCGACGATGGCCTGGTCTTGGATGTGTCCGGTCGGTGGCAATACCGTGGCCAAGGCCTGGGGGATGCGAACCTGAAGGGCACGGTGGGCGGGCTGCTTCCGACTCGGGTGGCGCAGCTCTTGCCCCGGGCCTTGGGCAATGAGACCCATGCCTGGATTGCCCGCGCCTTCGAGGCGGGCCGCCCAGTGTCTGGAAATTGGTCGCTCGATGGCCCCTTGGCCGATTTCCCATTTCGCCAGCCTGGAACGGGCAGCTTTCAGGCACGTCTGCGCTTTGAAGACCTCCAACTCCATTTCGCGCGACAGTGGCCGGTCATTGATGGCGCTTTTGTGGACCTGCGATTCGACGGCCCGAGGATGACGGTCTCGAGCCGTCAAGCGCGCATGGTTGGCAATCCCCTCGTGGTGGTGGAGGGTGAGATTGCGGATGTGCTGGCCAGCCAGCCCATGCTCGCACTCAAGGGCCGCTTTGAGAGCGACCTGCCCACCTTGTTGGCGGCGGTGAATCAATCCCCGGTGCGCAGCATGCTGGGCGACCTCACGGTCGATGCGCAGGCCAAGGGGGCTGCCAGCCTCGACCTGTCCCTTACGGTCGACCTGCACGACACTGATAAAACCACGGCCGACGGACTGCTGACGGTCGACGGTGCCGACCTGCTGCTGGCGGGTGGGTTTCCCGCCGTCTCTGGCCTGACCGGCGCGTTGAGGTTCTCAGACCGAGGCCTCGTGAGCGTGGACTGGCGTGGGCAGGCTTTGGGAGGGCCCCTGCAACTGGCCCACCGGCCCGCAGAGTCCCGAGAGACCCGTTTGGCGGTGACGGGCTCGCTGGAGGGCAAGGCACTGGAGACATGGCTGGGCAGCGCCTTGGATTTCCCGTTTCGGGGGGTGCTCTCAGGCCGCACACCCTACGAGGTGTCGGTGTTGATTCGGCCAGGCCAGGTGGACCTCGATGCACAGTCGAGCCTCAAGGGCTTGTCGGTCAGACTGCCGGTGCCCGCTCGCAAGCTGTCCGATGAGGACTGGGGCCTTCGGCTTGGGCTGGCCCAGCGCCGCTCGGCCATGGGCAGTCGCGTGGCCCGATGGACCCTGCGCACCGACAAGGGCCCCCTGCAGGCCTTGGTGGAGCAACGCCGCCCGGGCCCGGGTGCAACAGGCCGATCCAAGGGGCTGGTGAGCCTGGGGCTGCCGCTGGCGGAGCCGAGCACCGATGGCACCGTCGTTCGGGTGGCCGCACCCAGGCTGCACTTGGGGCGTTGGCTCGATGCACTGGATCGTCGGGTGGTCACGCCTGCACCAGGGCAGGCCTCTCCCCTCACCGGGGGCTTGACCCGCATTGAGGTGAGCGCTGGCCGTATGGAACTCGATGGCGGAACCGCCCTGTCGACCGTGCAGGCTCAGGTGGCCCAGCAGGCGGGCGCCTGGGTGGTGGATCTGCAGTCTCAGGAGGCGGTGGGCCGCCTCAACTGGCAGCCCAATGCACAGTCAAGCCGCCGAGGGTCGGCCTCCAGGGGGTCCATCACTGCGCGGCTCAGTCGTCTCTGGCTCTCGCCAAGCCGAGGCCCGAGCAGCCTGTCGGCGGGCGAGGCCGCCGAGGACGAGTTGCAGTCGCTCACCGCCATCAGCCAGGCCCGGCGTTGGCCCAGCGTGGACTTGGTGGTCGAGGACTTTCGTCGAGGGCCCCAACAGTTCGGGCGGCTCACGCTCGACGCCGCGCCATCTTTGCAGGAGGCTGCTTGGCAGATTCGGTCGGTGGTGATCGACAACCCTGACGCCAGCCTCCGAGGCAGCGGTCGCTGGGAGGCGTCCCCGCAGCAGGCAGGCAAGTCGCAGACCAGCCTCGATCTGGTGCTGGACATTAAAAGCAGCGAAGGCCTGCTCACGCGTTTGGGCCACCCGGGCCTGCTTCGGGCGACACCGGGTCAGCTCAAGGGCCAGCTGCGCTGGCCGGGCGCGCCCGTTGATTTTCGGGTGTCCCAGCTCGGCGGGCAGCTTGCACTCGATCTCCAACAGGGCCAGTTCCTCAAGGCCGAGCCAGGCCTCTCCAAGCTGGTCAGTGTGGTCAACCTTCAGTCGCTGCCCAAGCGCATCACGCTCGATTTTCGCGACATCTTCTCGGCAGGATTTGCCTATGAGCGGGTGAGGGGAGACCTTCTGTTCTCGCAGGGCGACGTGCGCACGGAGAACCTGCGGGTGGTGGGCGTGCAGGCCTCGGTCTTCATCGAGGGAACGGCATCCATCATGGACGAGACCCAGCAGATTCGGGTCTTGGTGCTGCCGGAACTCAATGCCGGATTGGCCTCGCTGGGCTACGCCTTGGTCAATCCAGCCATTGGCCTGGGCAGTTTTCTGGCCCAGTACGTGCTGCGAGACCCACTGCGAAAGGTGCTGGCCTATGAGTACGAACTGACGGGGCCGTGGTCTGACCCCGTGGTGAAAGAGCTTCCTCGCCGAGCGCCGCCGCAGGCCGGGGCTGCCGATGGGGCAACAGATTCCACGGACAGGGCGCCCTCGAAATGAGGGCGACGGATGGCAAGGCCATGAGGGCATCCACGCGAGTGGCGGCGGTGCAGATGGTCTCGGGCCAGTCGGTCCCCCAGAACTTGGCCCGCATGTCAGAGCTGGTGGCCCAGGCGGCACAGGATGATGCCCGCATGGTGCTGCTGCCCGAATACTTCTGCCTCATGGGTGCAGACCCTCAGGACAAATGCCGTGTGGCCGAGCGAGCATGGCCCATCGGTGCATCTGCCCCCGAGTCCGGCGCGTCTCAGCCCATTCAGGCCGCCCTGTCGCAGACGGCCCGACGTCACGGCGTGTGGCTGATTGGCGGCACCGTGCCACTGGCCTCGCCAGACCCAGGCCGTGTGTTCAATGCCACCCTGGTCTTTGATCCACAGGGGGCCTTGGTGGCCCGTTACGACAAGCTCCACCTGTTCTCGTTCCAGCAGGGCCAGGAGTCCTACGACGAATCGCAGACCATTTTGTCCGGTGCGTCCCCAGTGGCCTGTGAGACGCCGGCGGGCCGAACCGCCTTGTCGGTCTGTTACGACATTCGTTTCCCGGAGTTCTTCCGCAGCCTTGCACAGCCCGAGCCACTGGACCTCATTGTGGTGCCGGCCGCCTTCACCGAGACCACTGGGCGGGCGCACTGGGAGCTCCTGCTTCGTGCCCGGGCGGTGGAGAATCAGTGCTGGCTGCTGGCCAGTGCCCAGGGCGGCCTGCACGAGAACGGCCGACGCACCTGGGGGCACAGCATGCTGATCGACCCATGGGGCGAGGTGGTCGAGCGCCTCGCCACGGGCGAAGGCATTGTCTCGGGTGTGGTTGACCCGCAACGCACGGCGGCCGTTCGCCTAAACTTACCTGCACTGTCCCATCGTCGCGTGGGCCTCACCAAGGAAGACTGACCCATGACACCAGCCGATTCCGCCATTGCATCGTTGGCCATTGCCAACCGAGTTCTGTTGGAGCCCCACGGGCTCACAGAGGCCCATTGCCACGCGGCGCTGGCCGAGATTCATGGCCACAAGGTGGACCATGCCGACCTGTATTTTCAATACACCAAGTCCGAGGCCTGGAGCCTGGATGAGGGCATGGTGAAGTCCGGCAGTTTTTCGATCGATCAGGGTGTGGGCGTGCGGGCCATCTCTGGCGAGAAGACAGCCTTTGCCTACAGCGACACCCTGAGCCCTGCGGCCCTACACGAGGCAGCGCTCACCACGCGCACCATTGCACGGTCGGGCGGCCGCGCCATGCCCCAGCGGGTCACGGACCATCGCAGCAAGCTGGCTCGGCAGCGAGAACTCTTCCAGGGCAAAGGCGCGTCGAGCCTCTACGGTGTGGCTGACCCCCTCGAGGCCCTGTCGTCCGAGGACAAGGTGGCCTTGCTGATGTCTGTCGAGCGGATCGCGCGGGCGGAGGACCCGCGCGTGGTGCAGGTGATGGCCTCGCTGGCTGGCGAATTCGATGTGGTGCTCATCCTGCGAAGCGATGGCCGGCTGGCGGCCGATGTGCGGCCTTTGGTGCGTCTGTCGGTCTCGGTGATCGTGGAGTCCAACGGC
The DNA here is from genome assembly GCA_964589205.1 of uncultured Bordetella sp. GTDB lineage: Bacteria > Pseudomonadota > Gammaproteobacteria > Burkholderiales > Burkholderiaceae_A > Hahnella. The sequence goes on from CAZPRT010000004.1 coordinate 18,477, forward strand.
CGGCGTGAGCAAGGCTCCAGTGGCGGTGGCGGCCGGTCGGACTTCGGCCTCTTCACGCCCTCGGTGCTCACAGGGCATGCCAAGGAGGCCGTTCGCCAAGCCTTGGTCAACCTCGAGTCGCGGCCCGCTCCGGCGGGTCAGATGCCCGTGGTGCTCGGGCCGGGCTGGCCGGGGGTGCTGCTGCACGAGGCCGTGGGCCATGGCCTGGAGGGAGACTTCAACCGCAAGTGCTCATCGGCCTTCGCAGGCCGCATGGGCCAGCGGGTTGCGGCCAAGGGCGTGACCGTCATCGACGATGGCAGCCTGCCAGGCCGCCGAGGCTCCCTGAATGTGGACGACGAGGGCAATGCCACCCAGCGAAATGTGCTCATCGAAGACGGCATTCTCTGTGGCTACCTCCAGGACAGCCTCAATGCCAGGCTGATGGGTGTAGCCCCCACCGGCAACGGACGCCGAGAGTCCTATGCCCACCTGACCATGCCCCGCATGACCAACACCTTCATGCTCGCAGGCCAGGACGACCCGGCAGAGATTGTGGCCTCGCTCGACCGCGGCCTTTATGCCGTCAATTTCGGCGGCGGTCAGGTGGACATCACCAGCGGCAAGTTTGTCTTCTCGGCCTCCGAGGCCTACTGGGTCGAGGGCGGCAAGATTCAATATCCGGTCAAGGGCGCCACGCTGATTGGCAACGGCCCGGACGCACTCACCCGGGTGAGCCGCATTGGCAACGACCTGTCGCTCGACCCTGGCATCGGCACCTGCGGGAAGGAGGGCCAGAGCGTTCCCGTGGGGGTCGGTCAGCCCACGCTGCGCCTGGAAGGGCTCACGGTGGGCGGGACGGGCTAAAATAGGGGATGACCTCCTCTACTGCCAATCTGCGCATTCGCGCCCTCAAAGAACTCGTCACCCCCGATCAACTGGTGGCCGAGCTGCCTGTATCGGCCAAGGCTGAGCAGACGGTCTCTGCCGCGCGGCAGGCCATCCACCGCATCCTGCACGGCCAGGACGATCGCCTGCTGGTCATCATCGGCCCCTGCTCGATCCACGACCCCAAGGCGGCCATGGAGTATGCGAAGCGCCTCGTGGCTGAGCGTGAGCGCTTCAAAGACCAGCTCGAGATTGTCATGCGGGTCTACTTCGAGAAGCCTCGAACCACGGTGGGCTGGAAGGGGCTGATCAACGATCCACACCTCGACAACAGCTTTGACATCAACACCGGCCTGCGCAGGGGCCGGTCGGTGCTCTCCGAGATCAACGACCTCGGTCTGCCCGCGGGTGTGGAGTTTCTCGATGTCATCTCGCCGCAGTACATCGCAGACCTCGTGGCCTGGGGAGCGATCGGTGCGCGCACCACCGAATCTCAGGTGCACCGGGAACTGGCATCTGGTCTGTCTTGTCCCGTGGGCTTTAAGAACGGCACCGATGGCAACTTGAAGATCGCCTTTGATGCGATTCAGGCGGCCTCCCATCCCCATCATTTCTTGTCCGTGACCAGCGAAGGCCGAACGGCCATTGTGGCCACGGCGGGCAACGAAGACTGCCATGTGATTCTGCGTGGCGGCAAGCAGCCCAACTTTGATGCCGCCAGCGTGCAGGCTGCCTGTGAGGCTGCGGCCGGCGCCAAGGCACCTTGCAAGCTGATGGTCGACATGAGCCATGGCAATTCCAGCAAGAAGCCAGAGAACCAGCTTCCCGTCTCCGAGAACATTGCGGCCCAGCTTGCGGCTGGCGAGATGCGTATTTTTGGTGTGATGGTGGAGAGCCACCTGGTCTTTGGGCGGCAAGACCTGCAGCCCGGCCAGACCCTGGCCGACCTCACCTACGGCCAGAGCATCACGGATGGCTGCATTGGCTGGGACGACAGCCTGCGCATTCTGGAGAACCTGGCCAAGGGCGTGTCTGCGCGACGCGCCGTGGCTGCGAAGGCAGCCGCTTAAGAACCGGCTTGGTTGTCCTGCGGCCGGTCTGATTCCCGGCGCCAGTAGACCTCTGGTCGTTCACCGATGCGCCCAATCGAGCGGGCCATCACGAACATGAGGTCTGAGAGTCGGTTCAGGTAATGCTGCGGTCCCGCAGCCCGGGCGAGGGCTGCACGTCTGGCATCGGAGTTTTCCCGCTCCACCAGCCACAGCAGGCTCCGCTCGGCGCGTCGGGCCACCGTTCGCACCACATGGGCTGTGGCCGTGGCCATCGAGCCCGCGGGCAGAATGAATTCTCGCAGCGGGGGCAACTGGGCGTTGAGGTCTTGGAGCCACTCATCGAGCGCCAGCACGCGCTCGGGCTTGAGCAGGGCCTCTCCGGGCAGGCTGATCTCACCCCCGAGGTCGAAGAGGTCGTGCTGCACATGGCTGAGCATGGCATCGAGGCGGATGGCCTCGGCCTGGCCCGGGCACTCCGCCGAGAGCAAGGCCCGAAGCACGCCCACCTGGCTGTTGAGTTCGTCGAGGTCGCCCAGCACAGCGATGCGCTCATGGTGCTTGGGCAGTCGCGTGCCGTCGGCCAGGCCGGTGGAGCCATCGTCACCCGAGCGGGTGGTGATGCGAGAGAGGCGGTGTCGGGTGTTCATGGGCGGGCCCACCAATTGTCTTGGAATTGGCTCTGCAGCCAGCTCAACAACAGTCCAACCTTTGTGGGCAATAGCTTGGGGGAGGGGTAGACCGCATGAACCTCCTGCGACGGCATGCGCCAGTCTGCAAGCAGTTCTTGAACCTGCCCCGACCGAAGGGATCCGTTGGCCACATAGCGCGGCACGGCCGCAATGCCCATGCCTTCGCGCGCGGCCATGAGCAGGGCGGCGAGGTTGTTGGATCGAAGCGGGCCTTGAACTGTGACCGTGCGCTCCTCGCCCTTGGGCCCGGTGAACTGCCAGCGGGCATCCCCCTGCACGGTGCTGTAGATGAGGGCGCTGTGCTGCTGCAATTCTTGCGGCAGTTTGGGTCGGCCTCGGGCCTTGAGGTAGCTCGGTGAAGCCACCACGGCCCAGGGATTCAGCCCGAGGTATCGGGAGCCAAGGCTGGAGTCGGCCAGTCGCCCCATGCGGATGGCGATGTCGATGCCATGTTCGAGCAGGTTGATGTAGCGGTCCTCGAAGGAGAGGTCGATCTGAAGGCCGGGGTGCTGCTTGAGAAATTCAATGATGAGGGGTGCGAGCACTCGGCGACCGAAGGCCACCGAGGTGCTGATTCGAATCACGCCGTGGAGTTCGTGGCGCATGGCGGCCACCTGGTTCTGCGCCTCCTCGACCTGATGCAGGATCTCGCGGCCACGCTCGTAATAGAGCGCCCCGACCTCTGTGACCGAGACCCCTCGGGTGGTGCGATGCAGTAGGCGGGAACCCAGTTTGGCCTCCAGGTGGGCAACCGCCTTGGTGATGGCGGGCTGTCCAACCCCTGCCTCGGCCGCGGCCTTGCTAAAGGAGCCCAGGTCGACTACGCGGACAAAGGCTTGAAGGGCTTGCAGTTGGTCCATGACGAATTATTCCATAAAGGAATAAGGCAAATGCAGCGCAGGGGGATTCAGTTCAGTGCCCAAGGCCACCAGAATCTGCCCATTGGTTGTCCAACTCAAAGGAGACAAATATGGCCAAGATGACTGCCGCAATGGCTGCTGCAATGGTGCTTGAAAAAGAGGGTGTGGTGCAGGCCTTTGGTGTGCCTGGCGCCGCCATCAACCCGCTCTACGCGGCCCTCCGGGAGCGTCAGTCTGTGACGCACATCCTGGCCCGCCACGTGGAGGGTGCCTCGCACATGGCCGAGGGCTACACCCGGGCCAAGGCCGGCAACATCGGCGTCTGCATTGGCACGTCTGGCCCTGGCGGCACCGACATGGTCACTGGCCTCTACTCCGCCCAGGCCGATTCCATTCCCATCCTCTGCATCACCGGCCAGGCCCCGCGGGCCCGCCTGCACAAGGAAGACTTCCAGGCCGTGGACATCGCCAGCATTGCCAAGCCGCTGACCAAAATGGCCACGACCGTGCTCGAGCCAGGCCTGGTGCCACGGGTTTTTCAGCAGGCCTTCCATCTCATGCGGTCCGGCCGTCCGGGCCCCGTGCTGATCGACCTTCCGATTGACGTGCAGCAGGCTGAGATCGAGTTTGACATCGACACCTACGAGCCCCTGCCCGCATTCAAGCCCACCGTGAGCCGCCGGCAGGCCGAGAAGGCCATCGACATGCTCATGGCCGCCGACAAGCCGCTGATCGTGGCCGGTGGCGGCATTTTCAATGCCGATGCCGCCGACCTCTTGGTCGAGTTTGCAGAACTCTCCGGCGTGCCGGTCATCCCCACGCTCATGGGCTGGGGCTGCATCCCCGATGACCACCGCCTCATGGCGGGCATGGTCGGCCTTCAGACCAGCCACCGGTATGGAAACGCCAGCCTGTTGGCGAGCGATTTCGTCATGGGCATCGGCAACCGCTGGGCCAACCGTCACACGGGCTCGGTCGAGACCTACACGAAGGGCCGCAAGTTTGTTCACGTGGACATCGAGCCCACCCAGATTGGGCGCATCTTCACGCCCGACTACGGCGTGGTCTCCGATGCCCGCGCCGCGCTTGAGCAGTTCATCGCGATCGTCAAGGAGCGCAAGGCGGCCGGCACGGCCAAGGACTTCTCTGATTGGGCTGCCCGTTGCGAGGAGCGCAAGCGTCTGATGGGCCGCAAGACCCACTACACCGAGACGCCCATCAAGCCCATGCGCGTCTACGAGGAGATGAATGCGGCCTTCCCGCGCGACACCATTTATGTGTCGACCATCGGCCTGTCCCAGATCGCAGCGGGTCAGTTCCTGCGCGTCTATGGGCCACGGCAGTGGATCAACTGCGGCCAGGCCGGCCCGCTGGGATGGACCATTCCTGCTGCCCTGGGTGTGGTTGCGGCCGACCCCACCCGCACGGTGGTGGGCCTGGCAGGCGACTACGACTTCCAGTTCCTCATCGAGGAATTGGCCGTGGGTGCCCAGTTCTCCCTGCCCTATGTGCAGGTGCTGGTCAACAACAGCTACCTGGGCCTGATCCGTCAGGCGCAGCGTGGATTCAACATGGACTATCAGGTTCAGCTGAGCTTCGACAATCAGAACGTGTCGGATCCCACCCTGAAGCCCTATGGCGTGGATCACCTCATGGTGGTGGAGGGCCTGGGCTGCAAGGCCCTTCGTGTCACCGACCCAGAGAAGATCCAGTCGGCCCTGCAGCAGGCGCAGTCGATGGCCCGCGAGTTCCGTGTGCCGGTCGTGGTGGAAATCATCCTCGAGCGTGTGACCAACATCTCCATGGGCACCGAGATCGACAAGATCAACGAGTTCGAGGCCATTGAGTGTCGTCACCCCGAGGGCCCGCAAGGCCTCGAGCGTGCTGGCCTTCTGGAATAATTTCAGGCTTGCCGCTCGCCAGACCACCAACCCACAGAGGAACATCGATGCCCAAGTTTGCTGCCAACCTCACCATGTTGTTCAACGAGGTTCCGTTCATGGACCGATTCGAGCAGGCTGCGCAGGCCGGCTTTGAGGCGGTCGAGTTCCTCTTCCCCTATGACTATGCGGCCGAAGACATTCGCGCCAAGCTCAAGGGCAACCAGCTTGCCCTGGTGCTGCACAACCTGCCGGCCGGCGATTGGGCGGCGGGTGAGCGGGGCATCGCCTGCCACCCCGACCGCGTGGATGAATTCCGGGCGGGCGTGGCCAAGGCCATCTCTTACGCCAAGGTGCTCGAGGTGGGCCAGCTCAATTGCTTGGCGGGCAAGCTGCCCGACGGGGTGAGTGCCCAGCAGGCCCATGCCGTCTTCGTGGAGAACCTGCGGTTTGCTGCGGGCGAGTTGAAGAAGGCCGGGCTTCGCCTGCTCATTGAGCCGATCAACACATTCGACATTCCGGGATTCTTCCTCAGCCGAACCGACCAGGCCTTGGCCATTCTGAAAGAGGTCGGCGCAGACAACCTCTTCATCCAGTACGACATTTATCATGCGCAGCGCATGGAGGGCGAGATCGCGGCCACCCTGCGCGATCGGCTCCCCCAGATCGGCCATCTTCAACTGGCCGACAATCCAGGTCGCAACGAGCCTGGTACCGGTGAACTCAACTACGCATTCCTGTTCAAGCACATCGATGCGATTGGCTACACCGGCTGGATTGGCTGTGAGTACAAGCCCAAGGCAGCCACGGTCGACGGCCTGGGCTGGCGCAAGGCGCTGACCGCCTGATGGCCGCAGCAACCCGACTGGCCATCGTCACCGCATTCCATTCATTCACCCCACATTGCATCTGAGGAGAGCATTCACATGAGCACGAAAATTGGATTCATCGGCCTGGGCATCATGGGCGCACCCATGGCAGAGCACCTTCACAAGGCTGGCCATCAGTTGTTCCTCAATACCATTGGCGACATGCCGGCCTGGGTCGCGGGCTCTTCGGCCAAGGTCTGTGACACGGCCAAGGCGGTCACGCAGCAGGCCGACATCATCATCACCATGGTGCCGGACACCCCCGATGTAGAGGCTGTGCTGTTCTCTGCCAACGGCGTGGCCGAGGGCGTCTCCAAGGGCAAGGTGGTGGTCGACATGAGCTCGATCTCGCCAATCGCCACCAAGGAGTTCGCAGCCAAGATCCGCAGCCTCGGTGGTGATTACCTCGATGCGCCTGTCTCGGGCGGTGAGGTCGGTGCCAAGAACGCCACGCTGACCATCATGGTGGGCGGCGATGAGGCGGTCTTCAACCGGGTCAAGCCCCTGTTCGAATTGATGGGCAAGAACATCACCCTCGTGGGCGAGAACGGTGCGGGCCAGACCACCAAGGTGGCCAACCAGATCATCGTGGCCCTCAACATTGAGGCGGTGGCCGAGGCCCTCGTGTTTGCAGCGAAGGCCGGCGCTGACCCCGCACGCGTGCGTCAGGCCCTCATGGGCGGCTTTGCGTCCTCCAAGATCCTCGAAGTCCACGGTGAGCGCATGGTCAAGCGCACCTTCGACCCGGGCTTCCGCATCAACCTGCACCAGAAAGACCTGAACCTGGCGCTCTCCAGTGCCCGGGCGCTTGGCGTGTCGCTGCCCAACACGGCCACTGCGCAGGAACTCTTCAACAGCCTGGCCGCCCGTGGAGGCTCCGGCTGGGATCACTCGGCCATGATCAAAGCCATTGAGAACCTGGCGAATTTCGAGATTGAGCCGCCCAAGGCGTGATCCAGTTCTACACTAGCGGCTGTGAACGCGCCCCGAGAACTGCAGCTCGGCGAACTTCGGTTTGCCGACATCAGCCAGCCCATGCCGCAAGACAAGCGGCAGGGGTTTATGGCGGACTTGGCCAAGGCGCTACCTGCCGATCGGCTGATCACGGACGAGGAGTCCCTTCGGCCGTATGAGTGTGATGGGCTGACCGGCTACCGGCAGATTCCGGTGGCCGTGGCCCTGCCGCTCAATGAATCCGAGGCAGCAGCGGTATTGCGAGTCTGCAAGGCCCATGACGTGCCGGTGGTGGCCCGAGGTGCGGGCACCGGCCTCTCGGGTGGGGCCACGCCGCACCGCGGTGGCCTGGTGCTCTCGCTGGCCCGTTTCAATCAGATTCTCTCGATCGACCCACTGGCTCGGCTGGCCCGCGTTCAACCAGGCGTGCGCAACCTGGCCATCAGTGAGGCGGCCGCGCCCCACGGCCTGTATTACGCCCCCGACCCGTCCTCGCAGATCGCCTGCTCCATCGGGGGCAACGTGGCCGAGAACTCCGGTGGTGTTCATTGTCTGAAGTACGGCCTGACGGTCCACAACGTCATGCGCATCCGTGGCCTGACGCTCTCGGGCGAGGTGATCGAGGTGGGCAGTGAGGCCCTCGATTCCCCGGGCCTGGACCTTCTCGCCTTGCTGATTGGCTCCGAGGGCATGCTGGCCATCACGACCGAGGTCACGGTCAAGCTCGTGCCCAAGCCGCGCTTGGCCCAGGTCATCATGGCCTCGTTCGACGATGTCGAGAAGGCGGGCCAGGCCGTGGCCGATCTCATCGCGGCGGGCATCATCCCGGCTGGCCTCGAGATGATGGACAAGGGCATGACGGCGGCCGTCGAAGAGTTTGTCCATGCGGGATACGACCTCAACGCGCAGGCCATTCTTTTGTGTGAGTCCGATGGCACGCCCGATGAAGTGGCCGAAGAAATTGAACGCATGCAGGCAGTGCTCTCGGGCAGTGGCGCCACAGACCTGCGTGTCTCTCAGTCGGAGGCCGAACGCCTGCGGTTCTGGTCGGGCCGCAAGAATGCCTTCCCCGCCTCTGGCCGTGTGTCGCCCGACTACTACTGCATCGATGGCACCATCCCTCGCAGACGCCTGGGCGAGATGCTTCGGCGCATTGCCGAACTCGAGCAGAAGTACGGCCTGCGCTGCCTCAATGTCTTTCATGCCGGCGATGGCAACCTTCACCCGCTCATTTTGTTTGATGCCACCAAGCCAGGCGAGTTCGAGCGCACCGAGGCCTTTGGTGCGGAGATTCTCGAGATCTGTGTGGACTATGGCGGCACGGTCACCGGTGAGCACGGTGTGGGCATCGAAAAGATCAACACCATGTGCATGCAGTTCTCGCCCCAGGAACGCATGAGCTTCTTCTCGGTGAAGCGGGCCTTCGACCCCGATGGCCTGCTCAACCCGGGCAAGGCCATTCCCACATTGTCTCGTTGCGCCGAGTTTGGCCGGGAGCATGTGCACCGGGGTGCCCTGAAGTTCCCCGAACTCTCACGCTTCTGAGATGGGCCTCTCCCACGACACAGCCGAGGCCTCGGCTGCCGAATGGATCCGACAGGCGCGAGACCAAGTGGCCCAGGCACGGGCCCAGACCAGCACGCTTCGCATCGAGGGCCACGGCAGCAAATCCTTTTATGGCCAGCCGCCCCAGGGCGATGGCGTGCTGCAGACCGCCCCTTATTCGGGCGTGGTGAACCACGACCCCACCGAGTTGGTGGTGGTGGTGCGGGCTGGCACGCCCATTGAAACCCTGGAGGCCGTGCTGGCTGAGAAGCGCCAACGGCTGGCCTTTGAGCCCCCAAGGTTTCATGGCTCGACTGCGGGCCGAGGCACCGTGGGCGGCATGGTGGCCTCAGGCCTCTCGGGCCCTGGCCGATTCGCCGCCGGGCCTTGCCGGGATTTCGTGCTGGGCATGACGGTCATGGATGCAGACGGCCAGTTGATGCGTTACGGCGGCACCGTTATGAAGAATGTGGCGGGCTACGACCTGTCTCGGCTGCACACCGGTGCCATGGGCATCCTGGGGCTCATTCTGGATGTCGCCCTCAAGGTGCTCCCCGAGCCCGCGGCATCGGCCACCGTGCAATTGCCGATGGCCCAGGCGGAGGCGCTCGAGCGCGTGAACGCCTGGTCTGCTGAGCCGCTGCCCTTGTCGGCCACGGCCTGGTTGCCCAATCAGGGCGGTCAGCTTCACCTGCGGTTTGCGGGGGCCGCAGCGGCCGTGTCCTCGGCGGTGGAACGATTCGGCCACGAGATGGCCGCGGATGAGGCCCAGGCATTTTGGCTGAGCCTTCGGGATCAAACCCATCGGGTCTTCGCGCTGCCAGAGCCTCCGTTCTCCCTCTGGCGGGTGAGCCTGCCCACCCGGGCCGATCCCTTCCCGCTGGGTGAGACCCTGCTCACCGAGTGGGGCGGAGGCCTGCGGTGGGTGCGGGCCAGTGAGACCGCCACGGCCGTTCGACTCGCCGCCACGCAACTGGGTGGGCATGCCACCCTGTATCGGTCCTCGTCGGAGTCCTCACGGCAGGCGGGCGTCTTCACCCCCCTCTCCCCAGCCCTGGGCGGCATTCACCAGCGGCTCAAGCAAGAGCTCGACCCCGCGGGGCTTTGGAATCCTGGCCGGCTGCTGCCCGGCCTCTGATAGATCACGAGGCACGAGACACCATGGACGTTCAACTGGCCAGCTGGGTGGCTGGCACCAAGGCCGGCACCGAGGCGCAAGACATCCTTCGCCGGTGTGTGCATTGTGGCTTTTGCACCGCCACCTGCCCCACCTACCAACTGCTGGGCGATGAACGTGACGGCCCGCGCGGTCGCATCTATCTGATCAAGGACATGCTCGAGGGGCACACCGTCACCCAACAGACCCAGACCCATCTCGACCGTTGCTTAACCTGCCGCAACTGCGAGACCACCTGCCCGTCGGGGGTGGCCTATGGCCGCCTCGTGGACATCGGCCGTGAGCTTGTCGAGTCCAGGGTGTCCCGGCCCTTGTTGCAGGGCTGGCTGCGTGGCCTGCTGCGTTGGGGACTCACCTCGGCCTGGTTTGCACCGGCCTATCGGTTGGGTCAGGTCTTTCGCCCCCTCATGCCATCGGCCCTGAAGGCCAAACTGCCGCGTGCGGCCGCACCAGGGGCCTGGCCCTCGCGCCAGCATGCGCGCCGCGTGCTGCTGCTCAAGGGCTGTGTGCAGCCCACCATGTTTCCCGCGATCGATGCGGCCACAGCGCGCGTGCTCGATGCGCTGGGCTTCTCCGCAGCGGTGGTGGGCCGATCGGGCTGCTGTGGTGCCGTCAAGCAGCACCTGGCCGATGCCCACGGGGCACTGGCGGATGTGCGTCGAAATGTGGACGCCTGGTGGCCCGAGGTTCAGAAGGGCGATGTGGCGGCCATCGTGGTCAATGCCTCTGGCTGCGGCGTCATGGTGAAGGACTACGGCCACCTGCTCAAGGACAACCCCGCCTATGCCGATCGAGCGGCGAAGATTGCGGCCTTGGTGAGGGACCCCATTGAATTCCTGGCCGAGCACCAGGCCGCCCTGGTGGCCTTGGTCTCGGCCTCGGGCCGGCCCGCCCAGCGTGTGGTGTATCACCCGCCTTGCACGCAGCAGCACGGCATGCAGATTCGTGGCCAGGTGGAGACCCTGCTCAAGGCCCTGGGGGCAGAGCTTGCGCCAGTAACGGACAGTCATTTGTGCTGTGGGTCGGCAGGCACCTACTCGGTGCTACAGCCGACCATCTCCAAGGCGCTCTTGGCTCGGAAGGTCTCGGCCTTGTCTGCGCCGTCTCCTGAGGTGATTCTCTCGGCCAACGTGGGCTGCATTGGACATCTGGCCGGTGGCACCGACATTCCGGTGCGTCACTGGCTGGAATGGCTCGACGACAGGCTGACTTAGGCCGGCGCCCAACAGCCCAGCAGTCGGGGCCCATGGGCCCCCGTGACGGCGGGCACATTTCCTGGAAGGCCTTGGTGCAGTCGCCAGGCCAGCCAGCCGAAGGCGGCCGCTTCGATGTCTTGGCTTGGCCAGCCCAGTGCATCGGTGGTGCGCACCGGCACGGACATGCGGGCAGACAGGGCCTGCATGAGGGCCTCGTTCTTCGCGCCACCACCACAGACCCACAGGGCTTGCAGGCCCGGGGGCAGCGCCTCGGTGACCGTGTCAGCGGTCAGCGCCAGCAGCGTGGCCTGAACATCCACGGGGGACAGGCGGCCGCCGGCCTCGCCAAGCGCCTGGATTTGACGCGTCAGCCAGGCCAGGTGGAAGTGGTCTCGGCCCGTGCTTTTGGGCGGTGGCCTTCGAAAAAAGTCATCGGACTTGCACTGGGCCAGCAGGGCCGGGCAGGCCGTTCCCTGGGCCGCCCAGGCGCCGTTTGGGTCGAAGGGCTTGCCGATGTGTCGCTGTGCCCAACGGTCGAGCAGGGTGTTGGCGGGCCCGGTGTCAAATCCCACGAGGGTTTCGGGAATCAGGCGCCCTTCAGGGGGCTGATGGCCGCCCGTTTCAACGTCTCGGGCGGCTTCGCGCATTTCAAAGCAGCTCACGTTGGCAATGCCCCCCAGGTTGAGCACTGCCACGGGGCCAGCGGAGGTCGGCGCCTGCCTCGACTGGCAGACCATGGCGGCATGAAAGGGTGGCACCAGCGGTGCGCCTTGTCCGCCGGCGGCGATGTCTCGGTTTCGAAAGTCGAAGGCCACGGCAATGCCTGTGCGTTCGACCAGTCGAGGTGCGTGCAACAACTGCAGGCTGTAGCCCTGGTTGGGTGCGTGACGAACGGTCTGGCCATGGACACCGAGGGCGGTGATGGCCGCTGGCGCAAGGCCCGTGCGGCCCAGGAGGTCTCTTACCAGGTCTGCCACGGCATCTGAGAGCGCCACGCCCGCCCGCGCGGCGGCGCCGAGGGCGAGCGGTGTGTTGTCCTCGAGAAGGCTGGCCAGTTGCGACTGCAGGTCGGCCGGCATGGGGTGGGAACAGCTCTCGATGCGCTCCATGCGATCGGGCTGGCAGTCGATGAGGCAGGCATCGAGCCCGTCGAGGCTCGTGCCGGTCATGACGCCGATGAACCTCAAGGGGTGGGGGCTGCTGCCGTGTTCACGCTGTCGAGCAGCGAGAGCCGCTTGCGCAGGTCTTCGGCCACGGACTGGAAGGCCACGAGGTCGGCGCCTTTGAGGCTGGGCACCTGAGGGTTCTCCTTGGCGATCTTGGTGGGATCGACCGAGCGGCCTTGGACACGGAATTCATAGTGGAGGTGTGGTCCGGTGGCCCAGCCAGTGGCGCCCACATAGCCAATGACCTCGCCCATGCGAACCTGCTGCCCTTTTCTGGGTCGGCCCGCGTAGGCCGAGAGGTGGGCGTAGTAGGTGCTGTAGCGTTGGTTGTGACGAATCTCGATGGCATTGCCATAGCCGCCGTTGCGGCCAACCTCGACGATCGTGCCGTCGGCCACCGAGCGCACCGGCGTGCCGATGGGCGCTGCGTAGTCCACGCCACGGTGGGCCCGCGGGTCGCCGAACAGGGGGTGCAGCCGGTAGCTCGAGAAATTCGAGCTCACCCGGGTGTAGCGAAGGGGTGCGGCCAGAAAGCCGCGCTTGACCGACTTTCCTTCTGCGTCGTAGAAGTTGCCACGCTTGTTGTCGGCCGTGCTGAACCGCATGGCCTCGTAGGTCTCCCCGGAGGCCTCAAAGCGCACGGCAATGAGCCGGTAATCGCCGATGTCCCGGCCCGCCACCTTCTCAGTCTCGAAAATGACGCGGATCTTGTCGCCAGGGTTGACCTGCCGTCGGAAGTCGAGGTCGGATTCAAAGAGGCTCACGATCTCATCGGTGATGCCATCGGGCACGCCCGCCTGGTCCATGGCCCCGAAGAAGGAGCTGCCCACCACCACCGATCGGTGCTCCACCTGTCGCTCAGTTCCGAGGCGCGCCGTGCGGATCTCGAACTTGTTCTCGCCCGCCCGCTCCACGACCCAGGCGTCCATCCCGTTGAGCAGTTGGAGCCGCAACAGGCGGCCTTGCAGGTCGGTGTGGGCCAGGGCAATGCGACCTCGATTGGCCCTGAGCATGGCCGGCGCCTGCCGGTCCTTGTTCAGGAAGCGCAGCGCCTCTGGGTCTCGAACCCCCATGCGGGAGAGCAGGCGCTCGATGTTGTCGGTGGCGCGGACTTCATCCTCCCGGGCGAGCTCAAGCCCGTGGGCCGATAGGGCCTCGATCTGGGCCTCGAGTGATGGCAGGGGAATGGGCTGGACCGTGGGAGTGGCCAATGCCCGGGACTCGGCCTCCGACAGGGGCGAGACGCCCAGGGCCGTGATCAGCGCCATGGCCAGGCCAAAGCCAGTGGAGCCGAAGATCCAGGTCTTTCGAGCGCGCGGGGTCATCACAAGTAAAATTCTAGCTTTTAAGCGGCCAGACCATGTCCATTGCTTCGCTGTCTCCCGGGGTTTCCCATGCCTTGTCTGTCATTGGCCGAGGCGCCGATGACATCCTTGTGGCATCCGAGCTCGAGGAGAAATTGGTGCGCTCGGAGCAGACCGGGGTGCCCTTGCGGGTCAAGTTGGGCCTGGATCCCACCGCGCCAGACCTGCACCTGGGCCATACGGTGGTGCTCAACAAGCTGCGTCAGTTCCAAGACCTTGGCCACCAGGTCATCTTCCTGATCGGCGACTTCACGGCGCTCATCGGAGACCCCACCGGGCGCAACGCGACCCGCCCGCCCCTCACGGCCGAGGACATCGCGGCCAATGCCAAGACCTACTTCGAGCAGGCCAGCCTTGTGCTCGACCCTGAGAAAACGGACATTCGCCGCAATTCCGAGTGGTGCGAGCCCCTCGGCGCCACGGGCATGATCCGTCTGGCAGCCCAGTCCACCGTGGCCCGCATGCTCGAGCGAGACGATTTCACCAAGCGCTACAAGTCGGGCTCGCCCATCTCGGTGCACGAATTCCTGTACCCCCTGATGCAGGGCTACGACTCGGTGGCCCTGAAGGCCGATGTTGAGCTCGGTGGCACCGATCAGACCTTCAACCTGCTCATGGGCCGGGAACTCCAGCGCAATGCGGGCCAGTCACCCCAGTGCGTGGTGACCATGCCGCTGCTCGAGGGCCTCGACGGTGTGGAGAAAATGAGCAAGAGCAAGGGCAATACGGTGGGCATCACCGATGCCCCAGAGGACATGTTTGGCAAGCTCATGTCGATCAGTGACACCCTCATGTGGCGCTACTACGTGCTCTTGTCGCGCAGAAGCCTGCTCGAGATCGAGGCCCTGCAGGCCGAGGCCGAGGCGGGCCGAAACCCTCGGGACATCAAGGTCGACCTCGCCCTCGAGCTGGTGGAGCGTTTTCACAGCCGCGCGGCTGCCTTGGCGGCCTTGGCCAGCTTCGAGGCACGCTTCAAGCAGGGCGAGGCGCCCTCGGACCTCGCGCTGATTCGACTCGGTGCGGGCCCGCTCGGGGTCGTTCAGGTGCTCAAGCAGGCGGGGCTGGTGCCCTCCAATGCAGAGGCCTTTCGCAACATTGAGCAGGGCGGGGTGCGGGTCGACGGCAGTCGGGTGGAGGATCGGGGCCTGTCGCTTCAGGCAGGGCAGTATGTGGTGCAGGTTGGCAAACGGCGATTCGCCAAAGTGGAGATCGAATGAATTCCCTCACACGTCAATTCCTATGGGTGGCGGTGGCCACCATTGCTGCAGTCTATTTTCTGATCCTCGTGGGCGGCACCGTTCGGGCCACCGGCGCTGGCATGGGCTGCCCCGACTGGCCCACCTGCTTTGGAAAGCTCATTCCGCCCACCCAAGAGGCACAGCTGCCGCCCGACTGGCGGGTGCGCTACGCCGCGCGCGGCTACGACACGGCCGACTTCGATCCGGTGAAGACCTGGACCGAGTTCGTCAATCGACTGGTGGGGGTGACCATCGGTCTCATGTCCATTGCCACCGTGGCCCTGGCCTGGCGCATTCGGGCGCAGGGGGCTGTGGTCTTCTGGGCGGCCTTGGGAGGCCTGTTCTTCGTCGGTTTCAACGGCTGGATTGGCTCGATGGTGGTGGCGAGCAATCTGCGGCCGGTCATGGTGTCCTTGCACATGACGGGGGCCTTCCTGGTGCAGATGTGCTTCATCTATGCGGTGGTCAAGGCCACCGCCTCGCGATGGCAAGGCGAGGGCGCGAACGGCCTGGCGGCGCGGCCGCCCGACCCGGTCTCAGGGGTCCCGGCCTCAGGGGTCCCGGCCTCAGGGGTCCCGGCCTCAGGG
>CAZPRT010000005.1:0-32490 GCA_964589205.1 uncultured Bordetella sp.
GAGGTGCTGCGCATGCACGGCGGCCGTCTGCCCGAGTTCGGCGCCATCTGGATGACGATCTATCCCAACATCATGGTCGAGTGGTATCCCAAGGTGTTGGTGGTGAGCCACCTGCACCCGGTCTCACCGCAAGAAACACTGAATGTGGTGGAGTTCTATTACCCTGAGGAGATCTTTCACTTCGAGCCCTCGTACATGGAGGCCCAGCAGGCCGCCTACAACGAGACGGTCATCGAAGACGATGAGATCGCCGTTCGAATGGACCGCGGCCGCCGGGCCCTCATGAAGGCCGGTCGCAACGAGGTGGGGCCCTACCACTCCCCCATGGAAGACGGCATGCTGCACTTCCACGAATACATGCGCCGCCGCATGGGCGATGCGCTCGCCCTGGCCCGATGAATCCCATCATCACCTGCCCGGAGGTCGTGGGCCATGAAGGGCCCCTGCTGCTCATCGATGTGCGGCACAGCCTCACCGACCCCACCGCAGGCATCATGGCCTACGCCAAGGGCCACCTGCCCGGGGCGGCCTTCCTCTCGGTGGATGAAGAACTCAGCGGAGATCCGAGCCCAGGCAACGGGGGGCGACATCCGCTCCCGCAGCCAGAGGCCTTCGCACAGCGCCTGGCTGAGCTGGGTGCAACCGAAGACACGCTCCTGGTGGCCTACGACGACCAGGGTGGGCTCTTTGCATCACGCTTCTGGTGGCTGGCCCGCTGGATCGGTCACCTGCGGGTGGCGGTGCTCGATGGCGGCCTTCGGGCCTGGGTCGAGTCGGGCGGGCCCCTCAAGGCCGATGAATTCAAGGCGTCGAAGACAGGAAAGATGTCGGTTCGGCCCAGCCTGTGCCCGCGGTGGAACCTGGAAATGATTGAGGCCTGGGTGGCGGCCTCCTCGAATCCTGAATTTGCCGTGCTGGTCGATGCCCGGGCCGCCGAGCGCTTCCGGGGTGAGGTCGAGCCCATCGACCCTGTGGCCGGTCATATTCCCGGGGCCATCAATCGCCCTTACCTGCAGAACCTCGATGACCAGGGCCGTTTCAAGGCGCCGTCGGCCTTGCGAGACGAGTTTGCCGCCATGCTTGGCGAGGTGGACCCAACCTCCGTGGTCCACAGCTGCGGCTCTGGCATCTCGGCCTGCCACAACCTGCTGGCCATGGAGGCCGCAGGCCTTGCGGGCAGCGCCCTCTACCCCGGGTCCTGGAGCGAGTGGTGTGGTCGGGCCTCGCCCGCCGCTCTGGGCTAAACCAGCCGCAAGACCAGATCGGGCAGGCCCGCTGCCTTTGCACGAATCTCATCACCACGCACCACAGGGCCCACGCCCGCGGGTGTGCCGGTGAAGATGATGTCGCCCGGGGCCAAGGTCCAGGCCTCTGAGATCTTGCAGATCATCTCCTCGATGTTCCAGATCATCTGACTCAGATCGCCCGACTGGCGTGTCTCGCCGTTCACGGAGAGCGAGATGGCCCCCTGGGTCAGCAGGCCACCCAGCGCGTCGGCCGGCAGCAAGGGGCCCATGGGCGATGCATGGTCGAAGGACTTGCCAATTTCCCAGGGCTTGGCCTGCTTCTTCATCTCGGCCTGACGGTCGCGACGGGTCATGTCCAGGCCCAGGCCATAACCCCAGATGGCGGCACGCGCCTCTGAGGCCGAGAGGCTGCTGCCCCCCGCATGCAGGGCCACCACCAGCTCCACCTCATGGTGGAGGTCGTCGGTGAGCGAGGGATAAGGCCAGTCGACCACAGCATTCGGCGGACATTCAAAGAGGGTGTCGGGCGGCTTGATGAAGAAGAAGGGAGGCTCGCGGCCCGTGTCGCCCATCTCCTTGGCATGGTCGGCGTAATTGCGGCCCACGCAGTACACGCGGCGAACCGGAAAACGGTCTGCGGAATGGAGGATCGGCAGTGAGACCAAAGGCACAACGGGGGGCTTTTTCATCGGGGGCAGGACGCCAATGGAGGGTTGATCAGTAGCCGCCGCCATAGCCCGTGGGGGCGGGTGGCGCGTGATTGTCGAACTTGGTGAACTGGCCCAGGAAGGTGAGGCGCACGGTGCCGATCGGGCCGTTTCGTTGCTTGCCGATGATGATCTCGGCCACGCCCTTGTCGGGGGAATCGGGCCGGTAGACCTCATCGCGGTAGATGAAGAGAATGACATCCGCGTCTTGCTCAATGGCACCGCTCTCGCGCAGGTCGCTCATCACGGGGCGCTTGTCGGTGCGCTGCTCCACGGTGCGATTGAGCTGCGAGAGTGCGATGACGGGGCAGTTGAGTTCCTTGGCCAGGCTCTTGAGTGAGCGCGTGATTTCAGAAATTTCAGTGGTGCGGTTCTCAGAGCCCGCGCTCGAGCCACTCATGAGCTGAATGTAATCCACCACAATGAGCTTGAGGCCACCGGCCATGCGGGCCATGCGGCGCGCCCGCGAGCGAAGCTCGAGCGGATTGAGGGCCGGGGTTTCATCAATGTAGGCCTGCACACCTTGCAGGCGCTTGACCGCATGGGTGAGGCGATCCCAGTCGTCTTCCTGGAGCCGACCCGTTCGCAGCCGCTGCGCGTCGATGCGCCCGACCGAGCAGAGCATGCGCAGCACCAGCTGCTCGGCACCCATCTCCATGCTGAAGACGGCGATCGGCAGGCCTTGATCGATGGCCACATGCTCGGCCAGGTTCAAGGCAAAGGAGGTCTTTCCCATGCTCGGGCGGCCCGCCACGATGATGAGGTCTCCACCGTGCATGCCCGCCGTTTTCTGGTCGAGGTCGACAAAGCCTGAAGGCACGCCCGTGACATCGGAGGGGTTCGGATGACTGGCGAGCTCATCGATTCTCTTGACCACACTCTTGACGAGCTCATCGAAGCGTTGGGCCTCATGCTGGCCGCGGGCGCCCTCCTCTCCGATGCGGAAGATCATGGTCTCCGCCTCATCGAGGATCTGACGGGTTTCTTTGCCAGCCGGGTTGAGCGCTGTGGTGGCGATGGTGTCGCTCACGCTCACGAGACGGCGCAGGATGGAGCGGTCTCGAACGATTTCGGCATAGCGCCGAATGTTCGAGGCCGAGGGTGTCTCCTGGGCCAGTGAGTTGATGTAGGAGAGGCCGCCCGCATCCTCGGACTTGCCGATGGACTGAAGGTGCTCGTAGACCGTGACCGCATCGGCCGGCCGGGCCTGCTCAACAAGCCGGCTGATGGCGGCGTAGATCAGCCGATGGTCGGCTCGGTAAAAATCGGTGTCGCGAAGGAGATCGCCGATGCGATCCCAGGCGGTGTTGTCGAGCAGCAGGCCACCGAGAACCGCGGCCTCCGCCTCGACAGACTGAGGCGGGAGCCGCAGGGCGGCCGTCTGATCATCCGACATGGCCGTGGACCGCCCGGGCAGGCCGCTTAAACGGCCTCGCCGACCACTCGAATGGTGAGCGTGGCCACGGCATCCGTGTGCGGTGCCACCTGAACAGAATGGTCGCCCACCACCTTCAGCGGGCCATCGGGCAGGCGCACCTGAGACTTGTGGATGGCATGGCCCATGGCCGTGACCGCCTCAGAGATGTCGAAGTTGGTGACCGAGCCAAAGAGGCGGCCATCCACACCCGCCTTCTGGCGAATCTCCACGACCAGGCCCTCAAGGCGTTGGGCCACGGTCTGGGCCGCCGCGAGTTTCTCGGCAGCTGCGCGCTCGAGCTCTGCACGGCGGGCTTCAAACTCGGCCACGGCCGACTGGGTGGCCCGACGGGCCATGCCCTGGGGAATCAGGAAGTTGCGGGCGTAGCCATCTTTCACACGCACCACTTCACCGAGGAGGCCCAGGTTGGAAATTTTTTCGAGAAGAATGACCTGCATAGGAGACCCCTGAATCAATGGTTGTCGGTGAAGGCCAGCAGCGCGAGAAAGCGTGCGCGCTTGATGGCGGTGGTGAGCTGGCGCTGATAGCGTGCCTCGGTGCCGGTGATGCGGGCCGGGATGATCTTGCCGGTCTCGGTGACGAAATCACGCAGCGTGTCGATGTCTTTGTAATCGATCTGCTCCACCTTGTCGGCCGTGAATCGGCAGACGCGCTTGCGCTTGAAGAGGGCAGACTGGGCATTGCGCTTGGGGCGCTTTTTGTCGAAGGGTTTCTTTCCGAAAGCCATTATGGTTTCTCCGTTTGAAAACTGGTGATGTGAAAAATGAGCCCACCGGGCCGCTGGGCGAGTGCACTGTCGGGATGACGTGCGGCAAACCGCGGGGCGACAAAGCCCCTGCAATGGATGCGGCTCTGGGCCGAGAGCCGGGCGAGCGCAGATGCGGCTTCGCCCACGGCCTTGGCCACGAGAGGAAAGGACAGCTGACGGGTGCTTCCACCCTCAGTGACCTCGGATGCATGCCAGAGTTGCAGTTCCACGCTCGGTTGTCCGGTCGGATTGGTTCGCAGGGGGCCTACAGAGAGCACGTCGGCCGTCAGAGACAGCTGGTTCGACGTCATGTCCTCGGCGGGTGGCCCCTTGATGGGTTGCTCGGTGAGAACTCGCTGGGAATCAGGCCGCGGGCGCAGGTTCGGCTGCGGCCTTGCGAGACTCTTCGCGCTGGATCACTTTGAGCATGGGCGACGGACCCGTTTCGGGATGCTTCATCTTGACCACGAGGTGGCGAAGCACAGCATCGTTGAAACGGAAGGCGTTCTCGAGTTCCTCGAGCTCGGCCTGGCCGCACTCAATGTTCATAAGCACGTAATGGGCCTTGGCAACCTTCTCGATGGGATAGGCCAACTGACGACGGCCCCAGTCTTCCAGCCGGTGCAGCTTGCCGCCTTGGGCAGTGACCAGACCGGTGTAGCGCTCGATCATGGCGGGCACCTGCTCGCTCTGATCGGGATGGACAACAAACACCACTTCGTAATGGCGCATGGGTAAACCCTTTCTCTCTTTTTGGACAAAGGCTGCCCGGCCGATGGCGCCTGAGCCGAGTGTTGCTCAGAAGCGCAAGCCAGTGCAGCAAAGAACTGGGGATGATAGCAGAAATGAGGGGGAAGACGGTGCCCGGAAGGCCCCAGGCTCAGGCCACCGCCGTGGGCAGGCTGCGTCCGGCCACATGGGCCAGCAGGTTCTCGGCCGCCAGGCCCATCATCCGACCGCGGGTCGCACGCGAAGAACTCGCGATGTGGGGGGTCAGCACCACGTTGTCCAGGCCCAGGAAGCCCGGGTCGAGCCTGGGCTCGTTCTCGAAGACATCGAGACCCGCTGCTCGAATCTGACCCGCACGAAGCGCCGCGAGCAGGGCCTGATCGTCCACCACGCCGCCCCTGGCAATGTTGATCAGGCAGGCAGAGGGCTTCATCTGGGCCAGGTCTGCCGCACCAATCAGGTGATGGGTGGCCTGCGAGTAAGGCACGACCAGCACAACGAAGTCGGACTGGCCCAAGAGTTCTTCCTTGCTGACATAGACGGCACCGTCGGCCTGCTCCGATGGCTTTCTGTTGTGGTAGCGAACCGTCATGCCAAAGCCCTTGGCCCGGCGGGCGATGGCCCCACCAATGCGGCCCATGCCCATGATGCCGAGGCTCGCCCCATGCACATCCACACCAGTGAACTGATCGAAGGCCCAGCCCGACCACTGGCCTGCGCGGACATACCGTTCGGACTCTGAGAGCCTGCGGGCCGTCGCCATGAGCAGGGCCCAGGCAAAGTCGGCCGTGGTCTCGGTGAGCACATCGGGCGTGTTCGACACGCGGATGCCACGGGCCTGGCAGGCCGCCACATCAATGTTATTGAAGCCCACTGCGCCGGTGGCAATGAGCTTGAGGCTCGGCGCAGCTGCGATGACATCGGCATCGACCTTGTCGACCACCGTACAAAAGAGGTAGTCGGCCGACGGGATCTTGGCCAGGAGCTCGTCCTTCGACCAGAGGGCGTCCGTCGCTTGATTGTGGGTGACTTCGAAATGCGGCGTGAGCATGTCGAGCACCTCGGGGTAGATGCGTCGTGTGATCAGCAGGCGGGGTTTGCTCATGAGGGATTCGATTCCATTAAGAGAAGGTGCACGCGATAGGGCCCGTGGGCCCCGAGGACGAGGGTCTGTTCAATGTCGGCCGTGCGAGACGGTCCTGAGATGAAATTGAGGGCACGGGGCATTCCACCGCGCTCCTTGCGCAGCAGTCGAAAGACATCTTCCATGAAGGCCACGATTCGATCGGTGGGCACCACGGCAATGTGGGTCTCGGGCAGCAGGTTCATGGAGGCGGGGCTGTCGGGGCCGGACACCATGGCCAGGGTGCCGGTCTCGGCCACGGCCGCAAAGCAGCCTGTGATGCCCACGAGGTCTTGGTTCTTCATGTCGCGGCTCGGTGCGCGGCCAGCCACGGTCAAGCCCGAACTGGCCCAGTCAAGTGCGGCATAGGCAGGCCAGCAGACGGCCTGCCGGCCCAGGCCCTCACGGGTCAGGTAGGCCGCCACCGCGCGGGGCACATCGGCCAGTGAGGACACCCGGTCGACCGTGGCCGACAGCCGCTTGGACTGCTGCTCGAAACTGGCCACCAGGTCGAGCCCAGGGGCAGGCTGTGGGCCCACCAGGTGCTCGCGCATATAGGCCTGGGCCCGCTCGCGTTCGCGCTCGGAGGCTGGCTCAGACCGCCCGAGCGAGGCACGCACGCGGTTGAGAACCTTTTCTCGACTGTTCATGAGGGGCATGGCGATTCCAGGGCAATGGGGCAATGATCCTGTCTAGAATAATGCCTTTCGACCACATCACATTGCCATGACACACGTCGTCACAGAATCCTGCATCAAATGCCGCTTCACCGATTGTGTAGACGTCTGCCCCGTCGACTGCTTTCGCAAAGGGCCGAACTTCTTGGTCATCGACCCAGACGAGTGCATCGACTGCGCCGTCTGCATCCCCGAGTGCCCTGTGAATGCCATCTTCGCAGAGGAAGACGTGCCCGATGATCAGCGCGACTTCATCGCCATCAACGCCGACCTGGCCAAGAACTGGCCCAGCATCACCCGGCTCGAACCCCACCCGGCCGATGCCGACGACTGGGTCAACGTGAAGGACAAGCGACACCTCTTGGAGCGTTGATCGCTTGTCGGACAAGACCCAGGAAGTCGAGGTCACGTGGGTCCACCGCTGGACCGACCACCTGTTCTCCTTCCGCACAACACGGCCGGCTGGCTTTCGGTTCTCCCCTGGCCAGTTCGCCCGGCTTGGCATCAAGGCCGAGAAGGCCGACGAGGCGCCGAGCATCTGGCGGGCCTACTCCCTGGTCTCGGGCCCCTACGATGAATTCCTGGAGTACTACTCCATCGTCGTGCCCGATGGTGCATTCACATCGCGCCTGTGCGCCCTGGAGCCAGGCCACACCATCTGGATGGAACTCCAGAACCATGGCTTTCTCACCCTCGATCGCTTTCCGCTGGAGGGCGACCTCTGGATGCTGGCCTCCGGCACCGGGCTGGCGCCTTTCTTGTCGATCCTCGCCGACCCCCTGGCCTGGGAATCCTTCGACCGACTGCTGCTGATTCATAGCGTTCGGGAGTCGCAGGAGCTCGCCTATCGAGACCAGATTGAAAGCCTGGGCGAGCATCCAGTCTTCGGCGAGTGGGCCAGTCGACTCCGCTACCAGCCCGTGGTCACGCGCGAGAAGACTACACACCCCAATCAACGCCTGCCCGCACTCATTGCCTCCGGCGCGCTGGAGGCCAGCCTTGCGACCGAGCTCACGCTGGCGCGCTCAAAGCTCATGCTCTGCGGCAACCCGGAGATGGTGAAGGACACCCGACAGGCCCTCGCGGCCAAGGGCTTTGTCTCTGCCCGGTCGAGCCGTCCGGGCCAGATTGCCACCGAGAACTACTGGTGAGGCTCGAGACGCCCATGGCAGACGTGGACCGCCTGGATGCGGTGCTGCCGCAGACCCAGTGTCAGCGATGTGGCTACCCGGCCTGTCGGCCTTACGCAGAGGCCATTGCGCATGGCGAGGCCGACATCAACCGGTGCCCACCGGGTGGCCAGGCCGGCATTGTTCAGCTGGCCCAACTGACGGGCCGGCCCGTGCGGCCACTCGACCCCGACTGCGGCAAGGAGGGCCCAATTCTGCGGGCCTTCATTGATGAGACCCGCTGCATTGGCTGCGCCCTGTGCCTGGATGCCTGCCCCACCGACGCCATCGTGGGTGCCTTCAAGCATCTGCACACGGTGGTGCGAATGGACTGCACCGGCTGTGAGCTCTGCCTGCCGCCCTGCCCCGTCGACTGCATCGAGATGAACAGTCATCCCGACGACCAATGGGGCCCGGCCGAGGCCGCGCGTGCACGCAGTCGATTTCAGCAGCGCCAGGCCCGACTGGATGCCGCCCCAGCGGCCACCAAGGACCACCGAGCCCTGCTCGATGCCGCGCTGGCCAAGGCAGCACATCGACGGCAGGCCATGACAGGCGGCGCCCCATGAATGCGAGCAAAAGGCTGCTCATCTTCGAGCGGCTGTCGCAGGCCAACCCTGACCCCAAGACGGAACTGGCCTATAGCAGCCCGTTTGAACTGCTGATTGCCGTGATGCTCTCGGCCCAGGCCACCGACAAATCCGTGAACCTGGCCACCGCCCGCCTCTTCCCCGTGGCCAACACGCCGCAGGCCATGCTCGCGCTTGGCCTCAAGGAACTGACCCGGTTCATTCAATCCATCGGCCTCTACCGGACCAAGGCCAGGCATGTCATCGAGACCTGTCGACGCCTGATCGAACAGCATCAGGGCCAGGTACCCGAGGACCGCGCTGCCCTGGAAAGCCTGCCCGGCGTGGGCCGAAAGACCGCCAATGTGGTGCTCAACACCGCCTTCGGATGGGAGACCTTCGCCGTGGACACCCATATTTTCAGGGTGTCCAACCGCACGAAGCTCGCCGTGGGAAAGACCGTATTGGCCGTTGAAAAGGCGCTCGAGCGGCACGTGCCCGCAGGCTATCGTCAGGGCGCCCATCACTGGCTCATCCTGCATGGCCGTTACACCTGCAAGGCGCGCAAGCCAGCGTGCTGGCACTGCAGCATTGCCGACCTCTGCGAATACAAGCCCAAGACGCCCGCCCCCACGCAGGACGACTGGCCGCCCTCGGCATGATCTTCCAACCCTCCAAGGACGAGGTGCGCCAGTTCTTCGTGAACACCTGGCAGCGGCACTGCGAGGGCCTTCCCCTGGAGCCCATGGCGCAGTTGGCGGCCGATTGGATGGTGCAGCACCCGGAGTATCACGGGCTGCTCAGCAGCCCGGCCGAGGCGCTTGCGCGGGAGTTTCGTGTGGAGGACGGCCAAGTGAACCCCTTTCTCCACCTGTCCATGCACCTCTCACTCGAGGAGCAAATGGCGATTGATCAGCCGCCGGGCGTGCGGCAGTGCATCGAGGCCCTCAGCCGTCAGCACCAGAGCCGGCACGAGGCCATGCACAAGGCCATGGAATGTCTCGGCGAGATGCTGCATCGGTCCCAGGTGGATGGCGCCCCACCCGATGGCCTGCTCTACCTAGACTGCCTGCGCAGGCGGGCCTCGCGGTGAACCTGCTGCGCGTCGACTTTCAAAGCCTCCGTCTGCTCTTGGCGGTGGCCCAGACGGGCTCGATCACGCAGGCCGCGCAGCAGTGCCACCTGGCCCTTGGGGCTGCAAGCACTCGGCTGCGCGAGCTGGAGGAGCGACTCGGCACGGCCTTGCTCGTTCGACAGGCCCGCGGCACCGTGCTCACCGAGGCGGGTGAGCGCGTGGTGCGCCGAGCCAGGGTCATCGAACGAGAGCTGGCCCAGCTGGGCCTGGAACTGCAAGATCTGAAAAATGGCGCAGCAGGCCATGTGCGTGTGGTGGCCAACATGAGCTCGATTGCCGCCGTCCTGCCCGCAGACCTCACCGACTTCCTCAAGACCCATCCCGGCGTTCAGATCGATCTCTCTGAGCAGACCAGCCGGGACATCCAGAGCCTGGTGGCCGACGGCCAGGCCGACATCGGCATTCTCACCAGCCCGTCCTTTCGGCAGGGCCTGCAGGCCGATCGCTACTACCAGGACGAGCTGGTGGTGACCGTGCCCGACACAACCGCCTGGCGCAAGACCAAGGCACTCTCCGCGGCGGCCCTGCTCCAGCACGACATGATTCTGCTGCAGGAGGGTGGGGCCATTGCCGAGTGGCTGGCCGACCTTGCCCGGGCCGAGGGCGTGATCCTGCGCGTTCGCGTGCGGGCCAAGGGCTTCGATGCCCTCGCCCAGTTGGTGTCTGCCGGCCTGGGCATCACGGTGCTGCCCCAGCGGGTGGCCGAGCGTTTCTCAAAGGTTCTGCGGCTTCGAAGCCTGCGCCTGCAACACCCGGAGGCCCAACGGGTGGTCTCGATCTGTACCCGTTCCGGCGGACCGGTTCTGCCTGCGGCCCGTGACCTACTCCTCTTTCTGAAGGGCCGGCACCGCGGGCGCCAATAGCCCCGCCGACCGAAGGCGTGCGCGAAGGTCGAGCAGGTGCGTGAGCCCAGCGAGCGCCAGGCAGCCCATGGCCGCATGGGTCAGGGCCGCGGGTGCTGAGAGCCAGAAGGCGGTGAGCAGCAGCAGGCCTGGGGCCAGGGGCAGCCAGGCCGCACGCAGGGGCCGAGCCACCCCCCTGCGGCGCAGCCAGGCCATGAGGGCGACCCCCTCCAGCAGGGTGATGAGAAGGATGACGTCCAGCAGCCAGGCTGGCCAGGTCCATGCAAGGCTCATGGCCCGAATCTTCTCAAGCCTCGCCCAAACAAGCCTTCTCCATTCACGAAGGCTCATCCTGGAATGCCGAATTCCAAGCTGGCCGCACGGACGATAGAGTGGTGTCCAAGCCCCTCCACTGAAACCACCACCGAGACCGTTCATGCCCACCTCCCCAAAGCCCAGCGCAGGCACCCGACTTCAGGCGGCCATGGCCGCCGAGAAGCCCCTGCAGATCATTGGCGCCATCAACGCCAACCACGCCCTGCTGGCCAAGCGGGCTGGCTTTGAGGCCATTTACCTGTCGGGTGGTGGTGTGGCCGCTGGCTCGCTGGGCCTGCCCGACCTTGGCATCACCGGCCTGGAGGATGTGCTCATCGATGTTCGCCGCATCACCGATGTCTGCGACCTTCCCCTGTTGGTGGACATCGACACCGGCTTTGGTGCCTCCGCCTTCAACATTGGCCGCACGGTTCGCTCGCTTGTGAAGGCCGGCGCCGCCGGCGTGCACCTGGAAGACCAGGTGGGCGCGAAGCGGTGTGGCCATCGGCCCGGCAAGGCGATCGTGGGACTCGACGAGATGGTCGATCGGGTGCGGGCCGCAGTCGATGCCCGAGACGACCCCGACTTCATGATCATGGCCCGAACCGATGCGCTGGCCGTTGAGGGCCTGCAGTCGGCCATCGATCGGGCCTGCGCCTGTGTGGAGGCCGGCGCCACGGCCATCTTCCCGGAGGCCATGACCGACCTCGACATGTACAAAAAGTTTGTGGCGGCCGTGAAGGTGCCCGTGCTCGCCAACATCACCGAATTTGGCAGCACCCCCTTGTTCACGGTAGAGGAACTGCGCGGTGCGGGCGTGTCCATCGTGCTCTATCCGCTCTCAGCCTTCCGCGCCATGAACAAGGCGGCGCAGGCGGTCTACGAGGCCGTGCGCCGAGATGGCACCCAGAAGCATGTGGTCGACCTCATGCAGACACGCCAAGAGCTCTACGACGCCATTGGCTACTGGGATTACGAGAATAAACTCGACGCCCTATTCAATCAGAAAGGATAAGTTGCTTATGTCGAATGTTGCTGAGATGCCCAACGCGCCGAAGGCCAAGAAGTCCGTGGCCCTCTCGGGTGTGACCGCCGGGAACACGGCCCTGTGCACCGTGGGACGCACAGGCAACGACCTGGCCTATCGCGGCTACGACATCCTCGACCTGGCCGCAGCCTGCGAGTTCGAAGAGGTGGCCTACCTGCTGGTGCATGGCCAACTGCCCAATGCCGCCGAATTGGCCGGCTACAAAAAGAAACTCCGCAGCCTGCGCGGCATTCCGGCCGCGGTCATGTCTGCCCTCGAGGCCCTGCCCGCCTCCTCGCATCCCATGGATGTCATGCGCACGGCCGTCTCGGCCTTGGGCTGCACCCTGCCCGAGAAGGACGACCACAACGCACCCGGCGCCCGCGACATCGCAGACCGCCTCATGGCCAGCCTGGGCAGCATGCTCCTCTACTGGTACCACTACAGCCACAACGGCCGCATGATCGATGTCGAGACGGACGACGACTCCATTGGCGGTCATTTTCTTCACCTGCTTCATGGTCAGACGCCACCCGATGAGTGGGTCAAGGCCATGCACGTCTCCCTCAACCTCTATGCCGAGCATGAGTTCAATGCCTCCACCTTCACGGCCCGTGTCGTGGCTGGAACCGGCTCGGACTTCTACTCCGCCATTGCAGGGGCCATCGGGGCCCTTCGTGGGCCCAAGCACGGCGGGGCCAATGAGGTGGCCTTCGAGGTGCAGAAGCGCTACAACTCGCCCGACGAGGCCGAGGCCGACATTCGCCGCCGCGTCGAGAACAAGGAGGTCGTCATTGGCTTTGGCCACCCGGTCTACACCGTGAGCGATCCGCGCAACAAGGTGATCAAAGAGGTGGCCCGTGGCCTGTCGGCCCAGGCCCAGGACATGAAAATGTTCAGCATTGCCGAACGGCTCGAGACGGTCATGTGGGACATCAAAAAGATGTTCCCCAACCTCGACTGGTTCAGCGCCGTGAGCTATCACATGATGGGGGTGCCCACGGCCATGTTCACCCCGCTCTTTGTCATTTCACGCACCTCGGGCTGGAGCGCTCACATCATTGAGCAGCGCGAGGATGGGAAGATCATCCGCCCCAGCGCCAACTACATCGGCCCCGATGACCAGAAGTTCATTCCCATGAAGGATCGTCGCTAAGGCCATGAACACTGCCCATCGCAAACCACTGCCCCAGAGCAAGGGCCTCGACCACTTCGATGCCCGCGAGGCGGTAGAGGCCATCGCGCCGGGGGCCTACGATCGGCTCCCCTACACCTCCAAGGTGCTCGCCGAAAACCTGGTGCGACGCTGCGACCCGGGCATGCTCAGCGAGAGCCTTCGGCAGCTCATTGAACGACGGCGCGATCTGGACTTTCCCTGGTTCCCGGCGCGCGTGGTCTGCCACGACATCCTGGGACAGACGGCCCTGGTCGATCTCGCAGGCCTTCGGGATGCCATCGCGGCCAAAGGCGGCGACCCAGCCCAGGTGAACCCAGTGGTGCCCACGCAGCTGGTGGTCGACCACTCCCTGGCAGTCGAGTGCGGCGGCTTTGACCCCAACGCATTCGAAAAGAACCGGGCCATTGAAGACCGTCGCAATGAAGATCGCTTTCACTTCATCGACTGGACCAAGCAGGCCTTCGAAAATGTGGATGTCATTCCACCGGGCAACGGCATCCTGCATCAGATCAACCTGGAGCGCATGTCGCCGGTCATTCAGGTGCGCGATGGCCTGGCCTTCCCCGACACCCTGGTGGGCACCGACAGCCACACCCCCATGGTGGACGCCTTGGGCGTGATTGCCATTGGTGTGGGTGGCCTGGAGGCCGAGAGCGTCATGCTTGGCCGGGCCTCTTACATGCGCCTGCCCGACATCGTGGGTGTGGAACTCACCGGCCGTCCCCAGGCAGGCATCACGGCCACCGACATCGTGCTGGCCCTCACAGAATTCCTGCGGAAGTCCAAGGTGGTCTCGGCCTACTTGGAGTTCTATGGCGAGGGGGCCACCGCCCTCTCACTGGGCGACCGGGCCACCATCTCCAACATGGCACCCGAATACGGGGCTACGGCCGCCATGTTCTATATCGATGCACAGACCATCTCCTACCTGCGGCTCACCGGCCGCGAGGAGGAACAGATCGCCCTCGTGGAGGCCTATGCCAGGCAGACCGGCCTTTGGGCCGACGCCATGGCCCACGCAGAATACGAGCGTGTGCTCCGGTTCGACCTCTCCACCGTGGTGCGCAATGTCGCGGGGCCATCCAATCCGCACAAGCGGGTGGCCACGCAAGACCTTGGTGCAGCGGGCATCGCTGGCGCCTACATGCTCGAGCCCGGTCGCATGCCCGACGGCGCGGTCATCATCGCAGCCATCACCAGTTGCACGAACACCAACAATCCTCGAAACATGATTGCCGCCGGGCTGCTGGCCCGCAATGCAAACCGCCTGGGCCTGGCCCGAAAGCCCTGGGTGAAGTCCTCACTGGCCCCGGGGTCCAAGGCTGTTCCGCTGTACCTCCAGGCCGCAGGCCTGCTGCCCGAACTCGAGCAGCTTGGTTTTGGCGTGGTGGCCTTCGCCTGCACCACCTGCAATGGCATGAGCGGTGCACTCGATCCGTCCATTCAGCAGGAGATCATCGACCGAGACCTCTATGCCACGGCCGTGCTCTCGGGCAACCGAAACTTCGACGGCCGCATCCACCCGTATGCCAAGCAGGCCTTCCTGGCCTCGCCACCACTGGTGGTGGCCTATGCGCTGGCAGGCACCATTCGTTTCGACATCGAGAAGGATTCCTTCGGCACCGACGCCAAGGGTCAGCCCATTCTGCTCAAAGACCTCTGGCCCTCTGATGCGGAGATCGATGCCGTGGTGGCCCAGGCCGTCCGGCCCGAGCAGTTCCGCGCGGTCTACGAGCCCATGTTCAAGCTGCGTGTCGAGACGAATGCACAGAAGGTCAATCCGCTCTACAGCTGGCGGCCACAGAGCACCTACATTCGTCGGCCACCCTATTGGGAGGGTGCGCTCGCCGGTGCGCGCAGCCTCAAAGGCATGCGCCCCCTGGCGGTGCTCGGCGACAACATCACCACCGACCACCTCTCACCGAGCAATGCCATCATGGCCGACAGCGCGGCCGGCGAATACCTGGCCAAGATGGGCCTGCCCGAGGAAGACTTCAACTCCTACGCAACACATCGCGGAGACCACCTCACCGCCCAGAGGGCCACCTTCGCCAATCCCAAGCTCATCAACGAAATGGCGGTGGTCGATGGCAAGGTTCAGCAGGGCTCCCTGGCGAGGGTCGAGCCCGATGGCAAGGTCATGCGGATGTGGGAGGCCATCGAGACCTACATGAACCGGCGCCAGCCACTCATCATCATTGCCGGGGCCGACTACGGCCAGGGCTCCTCGCGCGACTGGGCTGCCAAGGGCGTTCGCCTGGCCGGTGTCGAGGCCATTGTGGCCGAAGGCTTTGAGCGGATTCACCGCACCAACCTGGTGGGCATGGGCGTGCTGCCACTCGAGTTCATGCCCGGCACCACCCGGCAGACCTTGGAGATCGATGGCACCGAGACCTTCGATGTCACCGGCGATCGCCAGCCACGGGCCGAACTGCGCCTGGTCATCCATCGACGCAACGGCGAATCCATCACCGTTCCCGTTCGCTGCAGGCTCGACACCGCAGAGGAGGTCTCCATCTATGAGGCCGGCGGCGTGCTGCAGCGCTTCGCCCAAGACTTTCTCGAGGCCAAGGCCGCCTGACCATGGCAGCATCATTCAGCCAGCAGCTTCGCATTCCCGCCACCTACATGCGAGGTGGCACCAGCAAGGGCGTCTTCTTCTGCCTCGAGGACCTGCCCGACTTTGCGCGCAGCCCCGGTCCGGCTCGAGACAGGCTGCTGCTGCGTGTGATTGGAAGCCCTGACCCCTATGCCAAGCAGATCGACGGCATGGGCGGTGCCACTTCGAGCACCAGCAAGACCGTCATTCTCTCCAGGAGCAGCAGATCCGACCACGATGTCGATTACCTGTTCGGACAGGTCTCCATCGATTCTGCATTCGTCGACTGGAGCGGCAACTGCGGAAACCTCTCAGCAGCGGTGGGCCCCTTTGCCATTCGCAAGGGCCTCATCGATCCGAGCCGCATCCCACAAAACGGCATGGTCACCATTCGCATCTGGCAGGCCAACATCCAGAAGACCATCGTGGCACACGTGCCCATGGCCCATGGCCAGGTCCAAGAGACCGGAGACTTCGAGCTCGACGGGGTGACCTTCCCGGCGGCCGAGGTGGCCCTTGAGTTCATCGACCCGGCGGCAGAAGAAGAGGGGGCAGAGGGCGCCATGTTCCCCACCGGCCAACTCATCGACGACCTGGACGTGCCTGGCATTGGCACCCTCAAGGCCACGATGATCAACGCCGGCATCCCCACCATTTTTGTGGAGGCCCAGGCGATTGGCTATACCGGTGCTGAACTGCAAGATGCCATCAACGGCAGCCCTGAGGCCCTGGCCTTCTTTGAGAAGATTCGGGCCCACGGAGCTGTGCGAATGGGCCTCATTCAAACCCCTGAGCAGGCCAGTGGCCGGCAGCACACCCCCAAAATTGCCTTTGTGGCCAAGCCGGCCTCCTACACCGCATCGAGCGGCAAGCCCGTGGCGGCCTCTGAGGTCGACCTCCTGGTTCGGGCCCTCTCCATGGGCAAGCTACACCATGCCATGATGGGCACAGCGGCGGTGGCCATTGGCGCGGCCGCGGCCATTCCAGGCACGCTGGTCAACCAGGCCGCCGGTGGCGGGCCCCGCGATGCCGTGCGTTTTGGCCACCCCTCGGGCACGCTGCGCGTCGGCGCCCAGGCGCAATGTCGTGATGGCGAGTGGAGCATCACCAAGGCCATCATGAGCCGCAGTGCTCGCGTGCTGATGGAGGGCTGGGTCTTCGTGCCCATGGAACAGATTTGAATGACATCACCAGGTGAGCAGCCCAGCCGCTTGGTGAACAACAACAAAGTGGGCAAGGAGACAACCATGACCGTGGCATTCAAGGACACCAAGCTTGCGGGGGTGCATCGGCGCTCCATCGACGCCAAAGAGGCCTTCTGGGCAGAACAAGCCGCCCTCATCGACTGGTTTGAGCAGCCCAGCCAGGTCTTGGACTTCTCCAATCCGCCGTTTGCCCGCTGGTATGTGGGCGGCAAGACCAACCTCTGCCACAACGCCATCGACCGGCACCTGAAAGACCGGGCCGAGCAAAAGGCCCTGGTCTACATCTCCACCGAGACGAACGAGGAGAAGGCCTACACCTTCGCCCAGCTCCATCAGGAGGTGCAGACCATGGCCGCGGCCATGCAGTCCCTGGGGGTGACCAAGGGCTCACGCGTGCTCATTTACATGCCCATGATTGCCGAGGCGATTTTCGCCATGCTCGCCTGCGCACGCATCGGCGCCATTCACTCCGTGGTCTTCGGTGGCTTTGCCGCTCCCTCACTGGCTGCCCGGATCGACGACGCCACCCCTGTGCTCATGGTCTCTTCAGACGCCGGCATGCGCGGTGGCAAGGAGGTGCCCTACAAGCACCTGGTGGATGAGGCCTGCCGGCTCTCCAAGGCACCGCCGGCCAAGGTCTTGCTCATCAACCGTGGCCTGGCGCCACTCGATCTGGTGGCCGGACGCGATGTCGAATACGGCCCCCTGCGCGCGCAGTTCGCCAAGGCGAGCGTGGCCTGTGAGCCCATGCTGGCCACCGACCCCAGTTACATCCTCTACACCTCGGGCACCACCGGCAAGCCCAAGGGTGTGCAGCGCGACACCGGTGGCTATGCGGTGGCACTGGCTGCCTCCATGCGGCACATCTACGACTGCAAGCCGGGTGAGGCCATGTTCACCACCTCCGACATTGGCTGGGTGGTGGGCCACTCCTACATTGTCTATGCCCCGCTCATCAATGGAACGACCACGGTGGTCTACGAGGGCCTGCCCATTCGGCCCGACCCCGCCATCTGGTGGTCGATTGTGGAGAGGCATGGCGTGACCACCATGTTCTCGTCGCCCACCGCCGCGCGCGTGCTCAAGAAGCAGGACCCGGCCTTCATGACGCGACACAACACCAGCAAGTTGCGCCGCCTCTTTCTCGCCGGTGAGCCCCTGGATGAGCCGACGGCGCGCTGGATCTCTGATGCACTCGGCGGCGTGAAGATCATCGACAACTACTGGCAGACCGAGACTGGCTGGCCCATTTTGTCGGCCCAGCATGGCATCGAGGTCACCGAGACCAAGTTCGGCAGCCCGAGCTTCCCGGTCTATGGCTACGATGTGCGTCTCATCGACGAGTCCAGCTTCCAAGAGGTGGCTGCCCACGAAAAGGGCATGCTCTGCATGGCACCGCCACTGCCACCAGGCTGCCTGCAGACCGTCTGGGGCGACGACGACCGCTTCGTGAAGACGTATTTCTCGGGCGTGCCGGGCCAGCTGATCTACTCGACCTTCGACTACGCCACCCGCGACCAAGACGGCTACATCTTCATTCTGGGCCGCACCGACGACGTCATCAATGTGGCGGGCCACCGACTCGGCACCCGGGAGATCGAGGAGGCCATCCAGGCCCACAGCAATGTGGCCGAGGTGGCCGTGGTCGGCGTGGCCGATTCACTCAAAGGCCAGGTGCCAATTGCATTTGCAGTCCTCAAGGACGCCACCAAGGCTGCCGATGAAACCGGCCGTGCAGCCGAGGAAAAGGCCGTCATGGCCACCGTCGACAAAGTGCTCGGCGCCATTGGTCGGCCCGCCCGCGTGCACTTCGTGGGCCTGCTGCCCAAGACCCGGTCGGGCAAACTGCTTCGTCGTGCCATGCAGGCACTCGCCGAAGGGCGTGATCCTGGCGACATGACAACCCTGGAAGATCCGAACGCCCTGGAGCAGATCAAGAAGGCGCTTGCTGGCTAGGCGGTCGGCTCTTCGCCCTTGATGCCCACCCGTTGAATCTCGCCCTCGCCGTCGAGCGCGGTGACCGTGAAACACAGCCCTCCCACGTGCACCTGGTCTCCAATCACGGCGGGCTTGCCCAGCCGAAGCCGAGTCCATTGAGAGAGCGTCTGATCGAACTCATGCTCTTCAATGGTCAGGCCATAGAAGTCTGAAATGTCTCGCATGTAGGCACTGCCGAGCAGGCCGAAGTCACCAAAGGCCTTTCGTCGGGCGACCGGATCGGCCTGGTCGGGCAAGAGAAGATCCAGGCGCTTGGCCACGGTGCCAAGGCTCCAGCCCTGAAACACCAGAGAGGCAATGACCACCATGAGGGCCAGGTGCAGCATGGTGCGGTCGGGGTCCACCCCGGCCATGATCGGGAAGATGGCCAGAATGATCGGCACTGCACCCCGAAGGCCCACCCATGAGATGAGCGTGGACTCCTTCCAGCCAAAGTGAAACGGCAGCAGGCTCAGCCAGACCGCCAAGGGGCGCGCGATGAACATGAGAATGAAGGCCGCGGCCAGGCCCACCCAGAGGTTGTCCAAGAAAATGGCAGGGGTGGCGAGCAGCCCCAGGAGCAGGAACATGCAGGCCTGCGAGAGCCAGGCCAGTCCGTCCATGGCGGGAATGACCGTCTTCACATACCGCGAGCGCCGGTTCCCGAAGAAGAGCCCAAAGAGGTAGACCGTGAGGAACCCCGATCCGCCAAAGGCAGTGGAGGCGCCATAGAGCACAAGCCCGCCCGCCACCAGCAAAATGGCGCCCAGGCCTGGGTTGTGGGCCGACTCGGCCTTGAGCCACTTGAGCATCTTGGCAAACGCGAAGTAGCCGCCGTAGGCCACGAGCGCGCCCACACCCGCCTGCTGAACCAAGGCCATGGCCACATCGCCCGCGCCCAAGCTGCCCATGCCACTGGCCACGAGCCCAATGGCCATGAGGGTGAGGAAGACGGCCATCGGGTCGTTGAGCCCAGATTCAATTTCCAAGGTGGCCGAGATGCGCTCGTTGAGCCGAATGCCGGCACTGCCGAGCAGCGAGAACACGGCTGCGGCATCGGTCGATGACACGATGGCACCAATGAGCAAGGCCTGCGGCCAGGTGAGCGGCGTGATGGCCTGAAGCAGGGCCGCCAGAATCAGACAAGAGAGCACCACGCCCACCGTGGCCAGCACCAGCGAAGGCTTTAAGGCCACTCGAAAGGTTTTCATCTGGGTGCGAAGGCCACCATCCAAGAGAATGACGGCCAGGGCCACATTGCCAAACCAGAAGGCCAGCTGATGATCGTTGAAGGCAATGCCGCCCGGGCCATTCTCGCCGGCCAGCATGCCAATGACCAAGAAGATGAGCAGCAGTGGAAGGCCTGTTCGCGAAGCCACCAGGCCCGCCAGGACACTCACCATGACCAATGTGGCCGCCACCAGAATGGCCCAGCCCATTGGCTCTAGACTGAACATGGCTCCGGGCGCTAGTTAAAGAACTCGCGAACCTTGTCCATCCAGCCCTTGCTCTGTGGGCTGTGTCGGTCCCCGCCCTCCTCGAGTGAGGCCTCGAAGGCTTCCAGCAATTCCTTTTGCTTGTCCGAGAGCTTCACAGGCGTCTCGATGACCACATGGCAGTAGAGATCCCCGGCCAGGCTCGTTCGAACATTCTTGATGCCCTTGCCCCGCAGCCGAAAGGTCTTGCCCGTCTGGGTGCCCTCGGGAAGGTCAAAGCTCGCCTTCCCATTGAGGGTGGGCACATCAATGGAGCCGCCGAGTGCCGCACGGGCAAAGCCCACGGGCACCTCACAGTGCAGGTCATCGCCCTCGCGCTGAAACACACGATGCGGCTTGAGCGTGATCTCAACATAGAGGTCACCGGCCGGCCCACCATTGACACCGGGCTCACCGTTGCCAGCGGACCGAATGCGCATGCCGTCGTCGATGCCCGCAGGAATCTTGACCTCGAGTGTCTTCTGCTTGCGAACACGGCCCACGCCGTCGCAGCTGGTGCAGGGGTTCGGAATGCTCTTGCCGGAGCCATGGCAGGTGGGGCAGGTCTGCTGGATGGAGAAGAAGCCTTGCTGCATTCGAACCTGCCCCTGACCGCCGCAGGTCTTGCAGGTCTCAGGCTTGGTGCCCGGCTTGGCCCCCGAGCCCCCACACGGGCTGCAGGATTCCCAGCTCGGCACACGAATCTCGGTGGTGTAGCCTGCGGCCGCCTGTTCAAGCGTGACCTCCAGGCCATACCGCAGGTCGCTGCCACGGTAGACATTGCTGCCACCGCGGCCACCACGTCCGCCGCCACCGCGGGCCTGTCCGCCGAAAATGTCGCCAAAGATATCGCCAAAGGCATCTGCAAAGCCACCAAAGTCTTGGCCCCCTGCCCCCATGCCAGCATTGGGATCGACACCGGCATGGCCGAACCGATCATAGGCCGCCCGTTTGTCTGGGTCGGAGATCATCTCGTAGGCCTCCTTGGCCTCCTTGAATTTCTCCTCTGCCGTCTTGTCACCCGGATTGCGGTCCGGGTGGTACTTCATGGCTAACTTGCGATAGGCCTTCTTGATGTCTTCATCAGAAGCATTCTTCGCGACACCGAGCACCTCATAGTAGTCACGCTTGGCCATTAATCACGTTTCACTTCTTTGAAGTCGGCGTCGACCACGTCCTCCGCTTTGGCATCTGAGCCCTGCTGGTCTGCCCCTGCAGCACCGGCTGCAGCCGCAGCGGCGTTGGCATCGGCATAGACCTTCTCGCCCAGCTTCTGGGAGGCCTTCATGAGGTGATCCGTCTTCTCTTCAATGTCGGCCTTGTCGTCGGTCTTGAGGGCGGCGTCCAGCACCGTGAGCGCCTCCTCAATCTTAGACTTTTCATCGGCCTCAAGCTTGTCGCCATGCTCCTCGAGCGACTTCCGCACCGAATGCGACATGGCCTCACCTGCGTTTCGGGCCTGGACCAGCTCGATCCGCTTGCGGTCTTCCTCGGCGTTGGCCTCGGCATCGGCCACCATCTTGTTGATCTCATCCTCAGAGAGGCCCGAATTGGCCTTGATGGTGATCTTGTTCTCCTTGCCCGTGGCCTTGTCTTTCGCCGAGACGTGCAGGATGCCGTTGGCATCAATGTCGAAGGTCACCTCAATCTGCGGGGTTCCGCGGGGTGAGCTTGGGATGCCCTCGAGGTTGAACTCGCCGAGCATCTTGTTGGCTGAGGCCACCTCACGCTCACCTTGGAAGACCTTGATGGTCACGGCCGGCTGGTTGTCCTCAGCCGTCGAGAAGACCTGCGAGAACTTGGTCGGGATGGTGGTGTTCTTCTGGATCATCTTGGTCATGACACCACCCAGGGTCTCGATGCCCAGAGACAAGGGCGTGACATCGAGCAGGAGGACGTCCTTGCGGTCGCCTGCCAGCACGGCACCCTGCACAGCTGCACCAACGGCCACGGCCTCATCGGGGTTCACATCCTTGCGCGGCTCTTTGCCGAAGAAGGCCTTCACAGCATCCTGAACCTTGGGCATGCGGGTCATGCCGCCGACCAGGATCACATCGTCAATCTGCGAGGCCGAGACACCGGCATCCTTGAGGGCAATCTTGCAGGGCTCGATGGTGCGCGAGATGAGGTCATCCACCAGACCCTCGAGCTTGGCCCGGGTGAGCTTGAAGGTGAGGTGCACAGGCGCACCGTTGGCCATGGCGATGTAGGGCTCGTTGAGCTCGGTCTGCTGGCTCGACGACAGCTCGATCTTCGCCCGCTCCGCGGCCGCCTTGATTCGCTGCAGGGCGATCGGGTCCTTGGAGAGGTCGACGCCATTGGTCTTCTTGAACTCATCGATGATGTGGTCGATGATCCGCTGGTCGAAGTCCTCGCCACCGAGGAAGGTGTCACCGTTGGTCGAGAGCACTTCGAACTGCTTCTCGCCATCGACGTCGGCGATCTCAATGATGGAGACGTCGAAGGTGCCACCGCCGAGGTCATAGACCGCGATCTTGCGGTCCTTGCCGGCCGACTTGTCCAGGCCAAAGGCCAATGCTGCGGCCGTGGGCTCATTGATGATGCGCTTGACATCCAGGCCCGCAATTCGACCGGCATCCTTGGTGGCCTGGCGCTGGGCATCGTTGAAGTAGGCCGGCACGGTGATGACGGCCTCGGTCACCTCATGGCCAAGGTAGTCCTCGGCCGTCTTCTTCATCTTGCGAAGCACCTCGGCCGAGACCTGCGGCGGCGCCAGCCGGCTATCCCGTGCCGAGACCCAGGCATCGCCGTTCTCGGCCTTCACGATTTGGAAGGGCATGAGGTCGATGTCCTTCTGAACCTCTTTGTCCTCAAACTTGCGGCCAATGAGGCGCTTGACGGCATACAGGGTGTTCTTGGGATTGGTGACTGCCTGCCGCTTGGCCGGCGCACCCACGAGAATCTCACCATCGTCCATGTAGGCAATGATGGAGGGCGTGGTGCGAGCACCCTCGCTGTTCTCGATGACTTTGGGCTGTCCAGCCTCGATGACGGCCACGCACGAGTTGGTGGTGCCGAGGTCGATTCCAATGATTTTTGCCATGTTCGTGTCCTTCAAATCTGGTTTTGGTTAGGGGGGTAGTTGGGTACGAAATGCTGGATTTCAAGAGGCCACGGCCACCAGGGCGGGCCGAAGCACGCGCTCACCAATGAGATAGCCCTTCTGCAGCACGGACACCACATGGCCGGAGGCCACGGGTGGATTGGCCTGGGCCCCATCGACCATGGAGACGGCCTGATGGCGATTGGGATCGAACTTCTCACCGGCCGGATTCAAGGCCACGAGCCGGCCCTTCTCAAAGGCCTGTTGGAGTTGTTTCAGGGTGAGTTCCACCCCGCTGGTGAGGCCCTCGAGGGTCTGACCTTGGAGCGAGAGCGCCGTCTCGAGGCTGTCGGCCACGGGCAACAGGGCCTCGGCGAAGCCCTCAATGGCGAACTTGCTGGCATTGCCCAGCTCTTGAGCATGCCGTTTGCGCAGGTTCTCAATCTCGGCGGCCAGCCGAATCAGTTGGTCCTCACGCTCGGCCAGCAGAGACTGCGCATGGGCGAGTGGGTCCTGGCCGGAGGACTCGGGCGCGGACTGGTCTGGGCCGATGGTGGCGCCATCAATAGCTTCAGGCGAAACGGCATCCTGTTCGCCCGAGGGGGATGCCAGGGAGTCTTGATCTTGCGGGTGGGATGGGTCTTGTGGCGTGGCCGACATGGTCTAACGCTCCTGGAAAAAGATCGATTTCCCAGGAGATGGGGGCTGGACCAGAGCATTTCAAGGGTGCCCATACAAACAAACGCCGAGGCCAAAGACCTCGGCGTTTGACATTCGCGACGACGGCGGCACAGCGGCCAGCCGAGCCATGGCGGGCTAGGCGTTGAGCCTGGCCATCAGCCCCTCGAGAATCTGCCCGCCACCATAGCTGGCCTGGGCCGGCGGGACACCGCCCTTCTCCAACTGAACTGCACAGTACTTGAACTCTGGAATCTTTCCGACCGGGTCCAAGGCCGAGTTGGTGAGCTGGTTGATGGCGGCCTCGTAGTAGCAGAAGGGCACGAAAATGGCGCCCCTGGGCGTGGCCTCGTCTGCACGGGCATAGAGGCTGACCTCTCCACGGCGGCTGCGCAGCGTCACGACATCCCCCGGCACGACACCGAATCCGTCGAGGTCGAGTGGATGGATGAGGGCCACTGGGTCCGGCTCGAGTGCATCGAGCACCGTGGCCCGGCGGGTCATGCTGCCGGTGTGCCAGTGCTCGAGCTGCCGGCCAGTGATCAGGACCAGGGGGAAATCGGTGTCGGGCCGTTCATTGGCTGGAATGATGTCGGCCGGCACGAAACGGGCCAGGCCCGTGGCCGTGGGGAAGCGGTCGGTGAAGATGACCCGGTCACCCGGGTCGCCCTCTTTCAGGCAGGGATAGGTCACGGCACCATCCTGCTCCAGACGCGCCCAGGTGATGCCACCGATGCTCGGCATGGTCTTGCGCATCTCATCGAAGACCTCAGACACATGCGTGTACTGCCAGTTCAGGCCCAGCTGCCGGGCCATGTCCTGAATGATCCAGAGGTCTTGGCGAGCCTCTCCGGGCGGCGAGACCGCCTGCCGACCCAGCTGCACGAGCCGGTCGGTGTTGGTGAAGGTGCCGGTCTTCTCGGGAAACGCGCTGGCTGGGAGAATGACATCAGCCAGGTAGGCCGTCTCGGTCAGGAAGATGTCCTGCACCACGAGCAGGTCGAGCGAGGCCAGGCTATGTCGCGCATGGTGGGCATCAGGGTCGGACATGGCGGGGTTCTCGCCCTGGATGTACATGCCACGGATCTCGCCACGGTCGATGGCATGCATCACCTCGACCACGGTGAGACCGGGCTGATCATCGAGGCTCTCCACCGGCACGCCCCAGGCCTTGGCAAAGGCCGCCCGCACCGCTGGGTCGCCAACCTTTTGGTAGTCCGGATACACCATGGGAATCAGGCCAGCATCGGAGGCACCCTGCACATTGTTCTGGCCCCGCAGCGGGTGCAGGCCCGTGCCCGGCCGTCCGATCTGGCCCGTCATGAGGGCCAGTGCAATGAGACAACGGGCATTGTCGGTGCCATGGACATGCTGCGAGACGCCCATGCCCCAGAGGATCATCGACCCCTTCGAGGTGGCGTAGAGGCGGGCGACCTCCCGAATGGTCTGGGCATCGATGCCGCAGATGGGGGCCATCGTCTCGGGGCTGTAGCCCGCCACGTTCTTCTCGAGGTCTTCGTAGCCGATGGTCCTGCTCGCGATGAAGTCCTTGTCGACCAGACCCTCGGTGACGATGACATGCATCATGGCGTTGAGCAGGGCCACATCGGTGTCGGGCTTGAACTGCAGGAAGCGGTGGGCATGCCGGGAGAGTTCAGTCTTGCGCGGGTCCATGATGATGAACTTGGTGCCATTCTTCATGGCGTTCTTCATCCAGGTGGCGGCCACCGGATGGTTCACCGTTGGGTTGGCGCCGATGATCACCACGACCTCGGCCTCGGTGACATCCATGACGGGGTTGGAGACCGCACCCGAACCAAGGCCCTCGAGCAATGCCATCACAGAGGATGCATGGCAGAGCCGGGTGCAGTGGTCGACATTGTTCGAGCCAAAGCCCGTCCGAACCAGTTTCTGGAAGAGGTAGGCCTCTTCGTTGCTGCCCTTGGCGGAGCCAAAGCCCGCAAGCGCCTTGCGGCCGTGGGTGTCCCGGATCTGCTTGAGGCCGCCGCCCGCACGGGCCAGGGCTTCCTCCCAGGTGGCCTCGCGGAAGACGCTCAGCACGTTGTCTGGGTCCATGACGAAGTCGCCCTGCTTGGGCGCATCGTCACGGCGAATCAGGGGCTTTCGAAGTCGCTGGGGGTGGTGGGCATAGTCGAAGCCGTAACGGCCTTTCACACAGAGCCGCTTGTGGTTGGCAGGGCCATCACGGCCTTCCACAAACAGAATTTTGTCGTCCTTCACGTGGTAGGTGAGCTGGCAGCCCACACCACAGTATGGGCAGACGGAGTCCACCTTCTGGTCGGGCTCCGTCAGGGCCGCCTCGCGCGCCGGCATGAGTGCGCCGGTGGGACAGGCCTGCACGCATTCGCCACAGGCCACACAGGTGGAGGCGCCCATGGGGTCGTCCATGTCGAAGACGATCTTGGCATGCTCGCCCCGGAAGGCCAGGCCAATGACATCGTTGACCTGCTCATCTCGACAGGCCCGCAGGCATCGGGTGCACTGGATGCAGGCATCCAGGTTCACCGCGATGGCCGGATGGGAGAGATCGGCGAAGACCTGGGTGCGTGGCGCGAATCGAGGCTTGCCCACACCGAGTTTGTCGGCCCAGAAGTCCACCTCGTTGTGCCGCGTGTACTCCGCCTCGGGCATGTCCGACTGCAGGAGTTCGAGCACCATCTTCTGAGACTTCACCGCCCGCTCGCTGTCGGTGGTGACCTTCATGTTGTTGGAGGGGTGCCGACAGCAGGAGGGCGCAAGCACCCGCTCGCCGTCGATCTCCACCATGCAGGCTCGGCAGTTGCCGGCCGTCTCCAAGCCTTGCTTGTAACAGAGGTGGGGAATCTTGATGCCATTGCGCTTGGCGACCTCAAGGATGGTCTCGTGGGAGAGTCCCTTGACCTGCTTGCCATTGATTTCAAACTGCACCTCGGTGGCCTGCAGGTTCACCGTCTCGACCTTCGTGACCGCATTCATGCCTTGGACTCCCGGCCTTGGCCCGTCAGTTCATGGGGAAAGTATTTGATGACACAGTCGATGGGGTTGGGCGCCGCCTGCCCAAGCCCACAGATGGAGGCATCCCGCATGACCGTGGAGAGGTCTGCCAGGAGGTCTTGGTCCCAGTTGTCCGACTCCAACAGGCGAACGGCCTTGGCCGTCCCCACCCGACAGGGCGTGCACTGGCCACAGGATTCATCCTGGAAGAAGCGCATGGTGTTCAAGGCGGCCTGCTTGGCGGTGTCGTGGTCGGAGAGCACCACCACGGCCGCCGACCCGATGAAGCAGCCATGCGGCTGCAAGGTGTCGAAGTCGAGTGGGATGTCGTTCATCCGAGCGGGCAGAATGCCGCCCGAGGCCCCGCCGGGCAGGTAACCGTAGAAGGAGTGGCCGGGCAGCATGCCACCGCAGTGCTCATCGATGAGTTCCTGGATGGTGATGCCGGCCGGTGCAAGCTTGACCCCCGGCGACTTCACGCGCCCAGAGACGGAAAAAGAGCGCAGGCCCTTGCGGCCATGCCGGCCATGCGAGGCAAACCATGCCCCACCCTTCTCCAGGATTTCCCGCACCCAGTGCAGCGTCTCGAAGTTGTGCTCCAGCGTGGGCCGACCCCACAGGCCGACCTGGGCCACATACGGTGGGCGAAGCCGCGGCATGCCACGCTTGCCCTCGATGGATTCGATCATCGCCGACTCTTCACCGCAGATGTAGGCACCCGCCCCCCTGCGCAGCTCGATGAGCGGCATGTTGGCCATGGGTGGGCTGGCGCGAAGGAGATCCAGTTCCTTTTCGAGCATGGCCCGGCAGCCGTGGTATTCGTCACGCAGATAGATGTAGATGGCCTCAATGCCAACCGCCCAGGCGGCAATCAGCATGCCCTCGAGGAATCGGTGTGGGTCCTTCTCGAGATAGGTGCGATCCTTGAAGGTGCCGGGCTCGCCCTCGTCGATGTTGACCGCCATCAGCCGAGGGGCTGGCTGGTCTCGAACAATGCGCCACTTGCGGCCGGCCGGAAAGCCAGCACCACCCAGGCCACGAAGGCCAGAGTCTTCCATGGTCTGAAGCACATCCTCGAGGGAGCGCTCACCCGACAGGCAGGCCTGCAGGAGTTTGTAGCCGCCCTCGGCCACATAGGCGGCAAGGCCCGTATAGGGCTCCGGCGCGTGAAGCCGCTGCCCGTTCTTCACGGCCTGCGCAATCTTCTCTTCGGTGGCAAAGGGGATCGGGTTCTGATGCACCACGGCTGCAGGCGCCTGTTCACAACGCCCGATGCAGGGTGCATGAATGACCCGAACCTCTTTTCCGAGCAGGGCTGGCAGACGCTCCAGCAGCGCCTGTGCGCCTGCCATCTCACACGAGAGCCCATCACAAACCCGCACCGTGAGGGCTTCGGGCGGCGCCTCACCATCGCGCACCACATCGAAGTGGTGATAGAAGGTGGCGACCTCATAGACCTCGGTCTGAGCCAGGCGAAGCTCATGGGCGAGCGCCGCCAGGTGGCGAGACGAGAGATGCCCGAAGTGATCCTGCAGCCGGTGCAGGTGCTCAATGAGATAAGCCCGATCTCGTGATGCATCCCCAAGCAGCCCCTGCACCTCCTGAAGTGCCGCTGGGTCTACGCGGCGCCCTTTGGGCGCCTGTCGCTTGCGTTCCTTGGTGGCGCCTTCGACTGCAATGGGGATCACGAGCTGGTTCATCGTCTTAGACCACAGCCTTCTCGTGCATGGCCTTGATCTGGTCTGCGCTGTAGCCAAGCTCGGCCAAGACCGCATCCGTGTGCTCACCGAGCAGCGGCGCACCCGTGACCTCAGGCTTCAAGTCTGAGAACTTGATGGGGCTGCCGACAGTGAGGTACTTGCCGTAGACCTTGTGGTCGACTTCCACGATGGAGCCACTGGCGCGCAGAGATTTGTCTGCAGCGATCTCCTTCATGGAGAGCACCGGCGCACAGGGGATGTCGAACTTGCGAAGGATGTCCACGGCCTCGTACTTGGTCTTGTCGGCCAGCCAGCTCTCAATGAAGGCAAAGATGTCAAAGATTTTGTCTTGTCGCGCCCGGGCCGTGTTGTAGGCCGGATCGTCAATCCACTCGGGCTTGTTCAGGGCGCGGCAGATGGGCTCCCATGCGTGGCCCTGGATGGTGAAGTAGATATAGGCGTTGGGGTCCGTCTCCCAGCCCTTGCACTTCAAGACCCAGCCGGGCTGGCCACCGCCGCCGGCATTGCCGCCACGGGGCACAACATCGCTGAACTTGCCGTGGGGGTACTGGGGATACTCCTCCAGGTAGCCGAGGTGGTCGAGCCGCTGCTGGTCACGCAGCTTCACACGACACAGGTTGAGCACAGCATCCTGCATGGAGCAGGCCACCTTCTGGCCTTTGCCCGTCTGCTGGCGGCCGATGATGGCCGTGAGAATGCCGATGGCCAGGTGCATGCCGGTGTTGCTGTCGCCAAGGGCGGCACCGGACACGGTGGGCGGGCCATCCCAGAAGCCGGTGGTGGAGGCTGCACCGCCGGCACACTGG
Source organism: uncultured Bordetella sp. (assembly GCA_964589205.1). Taxonomy (GTDB): domain Bacteria; phylum Pseudomonadota; class Gammaproteobacteria; order Burkholderiales; family Burkholderiaceae_A; genus Hahnella. Next base: position 29,423 of record CAZPRT010000005.1, read on the forward strand.
GCCACGTTCTCGTAGACCTTCAGGTCCTCGTAATGGTGGCCATCGCTAAAGCCCTTGACCGAGGCCACGATCATCTTGGGGTTGAGCTTCTGAATGTGCTCCCAAGTGAAGCCCATGCGGTCGAGGGCGCCGGGTGCGAAGTTCTCCACCATGACGTCCGACTCTTTGATGAGCTTCTCGAGCACTTCCTTGCCCTCGGGGGTTTTGGTGTCCAGGGTGAGCGAGCGCTTGTTGCTGTTGAGCATGGTGAAGTAGAGGGCGTCGGCCTCGGGCTTGTCCCGGAGCTGCGTGCGGGTGACGTCACCGGAGCCAGGCCGCTCCACCTTGATGACGTCTGCACCGAACCAGGCCAGCAGCTGCGTGCAGGCGGGGCCTGCCTGCACATGGGTGAAATCGATGATCTTGATGCCCTTTAGGGGTTTGGTTCCAGACATGCTTCTTCTCCTCTCGTGAGTTATTTCTTGGTTGCTGCGCTTGTGGGGTTCAGGCTGGTGATTCGACCACTCTCCGTGCCCGCGGTTTCATCGATGATGGCGTTGATCAGGGTCGGCTTGCCGGAGCGAATGGCCTCCTCCATGCCGGCGCGCAGCTCGGCTGGCGTCTTTGCATGCACACCCACGCCACCAAAGGCCTCCATGAGCAGCTCATAGCGGGCGTTCTTCACAAAGACGGTGGGGGCCACGTCGGCTCCGCCGGTGGGGTTGACGTCCGTGCCGCGGTAGACGCCGTTGTTGTTGAAGATCACCACGCAGACCGGCAGGTTGTAACGGCAGATGGTCTCCACCTCCATGCCGCTAAAGCCAAAGGCGCTGTCGCCTTCAATGGCAATCACGCGCTGGCCTGTCACCACGGCCGCGCCCACACAAAAGCCCATGCCGATGCCCATCACCCCCCAGGTGCCCACGTCGAGACGCTTGCGCGGCTTGAACATGTTCACGATGCTGCGGGTGAAGTCGAGTGCGTTGGCCCCTTCGTTGACCAGGATGGCCTCTGGGTTGGCCTCGACAATATCCTTCACCACCGCCAGCGCACTGTGGAAATTCATGACAGGCGGATTCTGAGACAGGGTCTCGGTCATCTTGGCCATGTTCTTGTTCTTGCGCTCTGCGATGGCGTTGGTCCACTCGGCAGGCGGCTTGGCCCAGTTTCCAAGGCCTGCAAGCAGGGCCGAGACGCAGGAGCCGATGTCGCCGACCAGCGGTGCATCAATGGCCACATTGCTGTCCATCTCAGTGGGCGCAATGTCGATCTGAATGAACTTCTTCTGGCCGGGGCTGCGGGCGTCCTTGCCGCCCCAGGTCTTTCCTTTTCCGTGAGACAACAACCAGTTGAGGCGTGCACCAACCAGCACCACCACATCGGCCTCGGCCAGCACGTAGGATCGGGCCGGTGCCGCAGAGAGTTCATGGGTGTCGGGCAGCACGCCCTTGGCCATGGACATGGGCAGATACGGAATGCCGGTTTTCTCGATGAGGGCTTGAATCTCAGCATCCGCCTGGGCGTAGGCCGCTCCTTTGCCCAGCAGAATGAGTGGACGCTTGGCCTCACGCAGCACCGAGAGCGCACGCGACACGGCATCGGGCGCGGGAATCTGGCGTGGCGCGGGGTCGACCACCTTGATGAGCGAGGCCTTTCCGGCCGCAGCGTCCATGGCCTGGGAGAAGAGCTTTGCGGGGAGGTCCAGATAGACACCACCCGGCCGGCCGGAGACCGCTGCACGAATGGCCCGGGCCACACCCACGCCGATGTCCTCTGCGTGCAGCACACGGAAGGCCGCCTTGCAGTGCGGCTTGGCAATGGCGAGCTGGTCCATCTCCTCGTAGTCACCCTGCTGCAAGTCCACGATCTCACGCTCGCTCGATCCGCTGATGAGGATCATGGGGAAGCAGTTGGTGGTGGCATTGGCCAGAGCCGTCAGGCCGTTGAGAAAGCCAGGCGCGGACACGGTGAGACAGATGCCAGGCTTTTGCGTGAGAAAGCCGGCGATGGCGGCCGCATTGCCCGCGTTCTGCTCATGACGGAATGAGATGACGCGCATGCCCTCGGCCTGGGCCATTCGGGTGAGGTCGGTGATGGGGATGCCGGGCAGGCCGAAGATGGTGTCGATGTCGTTGAGCTTGAGGGCATCGATCACGAGATGGAAGCCATCGGTCAGTTCCACGGACTCGGAAATATTCTTCATGTCAGAGATGTTGGTCATCTTGTCTGTCTCTCTCTAGAGGCTGCGAAATAAGGGGCTGTCCAGCCAGCATGAATCCGCTGGGTTGGCGCTTGCGCGTATCATAAGAAGGCGTTGTGAAGGGGCCATTGACGACGGTCAATTTTCGGCGCTTTTCTACGCACGAAAAACTCCTTAACCCTTATGGGAACTCGCGTTTACCCTATGCTTTCCATCGATCGGCATCCCGAGAAGAACATCATTCGTGTGCAGCTGCGTCAAAACCCTATCCTCAGAGGGGTTGGCGAGGCTGACATTGCGGCCCTTGAGCGACAACTCTCGATTGTGGATCGACAGAAAGGCGAGTTCCTTCTGCACCAGGGTGTGAAGGAGATGGAGCAGTACTTTGTGCTCGACGGCATTCTGAAACGAGTGGTCACGAACCCCAAGGGCAAACGCATGATTCTGCGTTTCTCAGAGCCCACCGACATTGAAACCAGCTACGCGGCCTGGCGACTCAAGACGCCCACGCCCTACAGCATTGTGGCGGTGACCAAGGCCCGGGTGGCCAAGCTGCCCCTGTCCCAGTGGGTGTCCTTCATGGAGGACATTCCGCCGCTCAAGCAGGCCTTCAACATCGAGGTGATGAAGCTCATGAGCGAGATCATGGCCCACACCATCACCCTGCACCTGCTCGATGCACCGGGACGCGTGCATCGCTTCCTCCGCAAGCACCCGGATCTCTTCGAGAAGCTCCCCAAGAAGGAACTGGCGGCCTACCTGAACATCTCCTCCGAGACGCTCAGCCGCCTCAAGCACGCCGGCAAAATTTAGATCGTTGCCACCCGGAGCAGGTTGGTTGTGCCTGGTCGACCAAAGGGCATGCCGGCGGTGATCACAATCTTGTCAC
>CAZPRT010000006.1:0-28401 GCA_964589205.1 uncultured Bordetella sp.
CCCACTCGAGCAGGGCCTTGGCCATGGCGTGCATCTTGTCTTTGTTGTCCTCGATCAGCTTGCGCGCGACCCGATACTGCTCGTCGATGATCTTGCGAATCTCGGCATCAACCTTCTGCATCGTGGCCTCAGAGATATTGGTGGTCTTGGTGATAGAGCGGCCCAAGAAGACTTCACCCTCGTTCTCTGCATAGACCATGGGGCCCAGGCTGTCGGTCATGCCGTAGCGCGTGACCATGTCTCTGGCCATGGCGGTGGCCCGCTCGAAGTCGTTCGATGCGCCAGTGGTCATCTGGTTCATGAAGACTTCTTCTGCGATACGACCACCAAAGAGCACAGCAATGGTGCTGAGCATGCGCTCCTTGTCCATGCTGTAGCGGTCACCTTCCGGCAGCTGCATGGTGACGCCCAGCGCCCGGCCGCGGGGGATGATCGTGACCTTGTGGACCGGATCGGTCTTGGGCAGCAAACGTGCCACCAATGCATGGCCGGACTCGTGGTAGGCCGTGTTGCGACGCTCCTCCTCGGGCATCACGATGGAACGACGCTCTGCACCCATGAGGATTTTGTCCTTGGCCTTCTCGAAGTCGTCCATGTCGACCAGACGGCCGTTGCGACGTGCAGCAAACAGGGCCGCCTCGTTGACCAGGTTGGCAAGGTCTGCACCCGACATGCCCGGCGTTCCACGGGCCAGGATGTCGGCCTTGACATCGGGCGCCATCGGCACCTTGCGCATGTGGACGTTCAGGATTTGCTCACGACCACGCACATCCGGCAGGGGCACCACCACCTGACGGTCGAAGCGGCCGGGCCGCAACAAGGCGGGGTCGAGCACGTCGGGCCGGTTGGTGGCTGCAATCACGATGATGCCCTGGTTGGTCTCAAAGCCATCCATTTCCACGAGCATCTGGTTGAGCGTCTGCTCACGCTCATCATTTCCACCACCCAGGCCAGCACCGCGCTGGCGGCCGACGGCATCGATCTCGTCGATGAAGATGATGCAAGGCGCCTGTTTCTTGGCGTTTTCAAACATGTCGCGCACACGGGCGGCACCCACACCGACAAACATCTCAACAAAGTCGGAGCCAGAGATGGAGAAGAAGGGCACCTTGGCCTCCCCTGCAATGGCCTTGGCCAGCAGGGTCTTTCCGGTGCCAGGTGAGCCCACCATGAGGACGCCTCGGGGGATGCGGCCGCCAAGCTTCTGGAACTTGGAGGGGTCGCGCAGGAATTCAACAAGCTCGGTGACCTCTTCCTTGGCCTCGTCGCAGCCGGCGACATCGGCGAAAGTGATGTTGTTGTTGTTCTCGTCCAGCATGCGGGCCTTGGACTTTCCAAAGGAGAAGGCCCCACCGCGGCCACCACCCTGCATCTGGCGCATGAAGAAAATCCAGACTCCAATGAGCAGCAGCATGGGGAACCAGGACACGAAAATGCTCATCAGCAGGGATGGCTGCTCTTCGGCCTTGGCAGAGACGGACACACCGTACTTCATGAGGTCCGAGACCATCCAAAGGTCTTGCGGCGCATTGACCGTGATGATTCGCTCATCGGTTGTCTGGGCTTTCACGATTCGGCCATCGATGCTGGCCGACCGGATGCGACCCTGCCGAGCCTCTTCCATGAACTGGGAATAGGAGACTTCTGTGCCCATGCGCTGGCCGCCGTCGAACTGCCGGAACACGGAGAACAGCACCAGGCCAATCACCATCCAAATGGCAATCTTCGAAAACGTGTTGTTCAACTCATCATCCTTTCTGAGGGCACTTCTTCAATGTCGAGGCTACACCAAAACCAGGGCGTGCCCGAATACCCGACTAAGACGCTAGGATATCTCATCCGGCCCTAACCGCAAGCCTCGGGGCGTAAATCCCTGCCCAGCAAAAAAAGCTCGGACGACTCCGCCCGGGAGGCCGCTGGCTTGCGGGAACTCACCCGATGAAAAACCCTTTTAAAGGCCGTGACCAACTGGCTATAACCACTGCCCTGAAAGGTCTTCACCAGAAGCGCTCCCTGGGGTTTGAGATGTTGACCCGAGAAGGCCAGGGCCAGTTCACAAACATGCATGATCCGAGCGGCATCTGCCACGCCCACCCCAGAGAGGTTGGGGGCCATGTCGGATAAAACAAGGTCTACCTTGCCGCCCTGAAGGCGCTCGGCCAACTGAGCCTCTACCTGTTCGTCCCGAAAATCACCCTCGATGAAGATCACATCGGCCACAGGGTCCATGGGCAGGATGTCCAGCGCCAGGATGGTGCCGTCGATACCCTGGCTGCCCCTCTTGGCCAGCCGCTCACGGACCACCTGGCTCCAACTGCCAGGTGCAGAGCCCAGGTCCACGACCGTCATGCCCGGTCGTATCAGCCGATCTTTCTCATCAATTTCCAGAAGCTTGAAGGCTGCACGTGACCGGTAGCCCCGTTGCTGGGCCTGCCGAACATAGGGGTCTGTGATGTGGCGCTGAATCCAGGCCGGGTTGGACTTGTTCTTGGCCAGACCAATTACTCGTAACGAACGTCGAGAATCTCGAGTTCACGGGCGCCACTGGGTGCCTGGACCGTCACCACATCGCCCACAGACTTGCCAATGAGTGCACGGGCGAATGGACTCGAGACGGAGATCTTGTTCTGCTTGAGATCGGCCTCGTCATCACCCACGATCTGGTAGGCCGCCACCTCGCCCGTCTCGATGGTCTCGACCGACACGGTCACACCAAAGACCACTCGGCCATCTTGGTCGAGTTCGCTGGGATTGATGATCTGGGCCGTGGAGAGCTTGGACTCAAGCTCGGCGATGCGGGCCTCAACAAAGCCCTGGCGCTCCTTGGCCGCATCGTATTCGGCATTCTCAGAGAGGTCGCCCTGGGCCCTCGCCTCCGAAATGGCATTGATGACAGAGGGGCGCTCCACATGCTTCAAGCGATGCAACTCCTCCTTGAGCAAGGCTGCGCCATGAACCGTGAGGGGCGTAGATGCCATGTTGTTGTCCTTTGATCAGTGAGGATGCAGCCGCCGGTGCAGGCCTTGTAGATCATAGACCTCGAGGCTGGCATCGACCATGGACCGCATGCCCTCCACCGCCGCCCGGGCGCCCGCCAGGGTGGTGTAGGTGGTGACACGCTGGGCCAGGGCAGTGGTGCGGATGGAACGCGAATCGGCCATGGCCGTTCGCTTTTCCTCCACCGTGTTGATGATAAAGCTGATCTCGCCGTTCTTGATCATGTCGACCACATGGGGGCGCCCCTCGGTCACCTTGTTGACGGTGATCACCGGCAGGCCCTCGGACGAGAGGGCCGCAGCCGTCCCACGGGTGGCGATGAGCTTATAGCCCATCTCATGGAGCATGCGCGCAACACCGACAGCCTGCGGCTTGTCGCCCGCCTTGACGCTGATGAAGGCCAGGCCGCCCTTGCTCGGGTCGGGCAGTTGCGTGCCGGCGGCAATCTGAGACTTGACAAAGGCCTCGACAAAACTCGGGGCCACGCCCATGACCTCGCCAGTCGATTTCATCTCCGGACCCAGGATGGTGTCCACACCCGGGAACTTCACAAAGGGGAAGACCGCCTCCTTGACAGAGAAATACGGCGGCACCACCTCGGTCGTGACCCCCTGGTCATCCAGGCTCTTGCCCAGCATGGCCCGGGCCGCCACCTTGGCCAGGGGCACGCCCGTGGCCTTGGAGACAAAGGGGACCGTGCGCGACGCCCTTGGGTTGACCTCGAGCACATAGACCCGCTGGTTTTGAATGGCGAACTGCACATTCATGAGGCCCACCACATTCAAGGCCTTGGACATGAGCTCCGTCTGTCGCTTGAGCTCGGCAATCAGTGCAGCAGAGAGTGAGTACGGGGGAAGGCTGCAGGCAGAGTCGCCCGAGTGCACACCCGCCTGCTCGATGTGCTCCATGACCCCACCAATCACCACGCGCTTGCCGTCGGAGAGGGAGTCCACATCGACCTCGATCGCATCGTTGAGAAATCGGTCGAGCAGCACCGGGGAGTCGTTGGACACCTTCACGGCCTCACGCATGTAGCGCTCGAGATCGCGCTGCTCATGAACAATCTCCATGGCCCGACCACCCAGGACATAGCTGGGCCGAACCACCAAGGGGTAGCCAATCTCCTGGGCCAGCCGAATGGCCTCCTCCTCGTTACGGGCCGTGCGATTGGGCGGCTGTAAGAGCTCTAGCTTCTGGAGCAGTTTCTGAAAGCGTTCACGGTCCTCGGCGATGTCAATGGACTCCGGCGAGGTGCCCACGATGGGAACACCCGCGGCCTCGAGGGCCTTGGCAAGCTTCAGCGGCGTCTGGCCACCGTACTGAACAATCACGCCCACCGGCCTCTCAAGGTCGACGATCTCGAGGACATCCTCCAGGGTGAGGGGCTCGAAGTAGAGCCGATCGGACGTGTCGTAGTCGGTGGAGACCGTCTCTGGGTTGCAATTGACCATGATGGTCTCAAAGCCATCATCCCGAAGGGCCATGGCGGCGTGCACACAGCAGTAATCGAATTCAATGCCCTGGCCGATGCGGTTGGGGCCACCCCCCAGCACAATGACCTTCTTACGGTCGGTGGGCCGGGCCTCGCAGTCCTTCTCGTAGGTGGAGTAGAAGTAGGAGGTGCTGGTGTCGAACTCCGCCGCACAGGTGTCCACCCGCTTGTAGACAGGCCTGACCTGCAGGCTGTGACGAAGCTTGCGAACGGCGTGCTCCGTGGTGTCGAGCAGGTGGGCAAGCCGGCGATCCGAGAAACCCTTTTGCTTGAGCGCCAACAGGAGTTCGGCATCGAGGTCGGCCATGGTCTTCTTCTCCAGGGCCAGTTCGATGTCGACGATCTCCTTGATCTGCTCGAGGAACCAAGGATCAATGTGGGTGAGGGCCTGAACCTCCGCCACCGAGAAGCCCTGGGCGAAGGCGTCGCCCACATACCAAATGCGCTCTGGGCCGGGCTCGCCGAGTTCTTCTTCGATGACCTCACGGTCGGTGGTCATCTGGTTCATGCCATCGACACCCACCTCCAGGCCACGCAGGGCCTTCTGGAAGGACTCCTGGAAGGTACGGCCCATGGCCATGACCTCGCCCACTGACTTCATCTGGGTGGTGAGGTGGCTGTCGGCGGTTGGGAATTTCTCAAAGGCGAACCGAGGCACCTTGGTCACGACATAGTCGATGGATGGCTCGAAAGAGGCTGGCGTGGCCCCACCGGTGATCTCGTTCTGGAGTTCATCGAGGGTGTATCCCACGGCCAGCTTCGCGGCCACCTTCGCAATCGGGAAGCCCGTGGCCTTGGAGGCCAGCGCAGACGACCGAGACACCCGGGGGTTCATCTCGATGACGATCATCCGGCCATTGGCCGGATTGATGGAGAACTGGACATTCGACCCCCCGGTGTCCACACCAATCTCCCGAAGGATCGCAATGGAGGCATTTCGCATCAATTGATATTCCTTGTCGGTGAGGGTCTGGGCGGGTGCCACCGTGATGGAATCCCCCGTGTGAATGCCCATGGGATCGAGGTTCTCAATGGAGCAGACGATGATGCAGTTGTCGGCGCGATCGCGGACCACCTCCATCTCAAACTCTTTCCAGCCAATGAGGGACTCCTCGATGAGCAGCTCGCTGGTGGGCGAGGCCTCTAGGCCCCGCTTGCAGATGATCTCGAATTCCTCCGCGTTGTAGGCAATGCCGCCACCGGTGCCGCCGAGGGTAAAGCTCGGGCGAATGACCATGGGAAAGCCCAGGCCGCCAGTGAGTTCAGCAATGCGCCGCTGCACCGCCCAGGCCTCCTCCATGGTGTGGGCAATGCCCGACTGGGCGGAGTCCAGGCCAATCTTGGTCATGGCCTCTTTGAACTTGAGACGGTCCTCGGCCTTCTCGATGGCCTCTTCACGGGCGCCAATGAGCTCGACCTTGTACTTCTCCAGCACACCATGGCGGGCCAGGTCGAGGGCGCAGTTGAGGGCCGTCTGCCCACCCATTGTGGGCAGCAGGGCATCGGGACGCTCTTTTTCAATGATGCGGGCGACCATCTGCCACGTGATGGGCTCGATGTAGGTGGTGTCGGCCGTGCCCGGGTCGGTCATGATCGTGGCCGGATTGCTGTTGACCAGAATGACCCGGAAGCCCTCCTGCTGCAGGGCCTTGCAGGCCTGGGCGCCGGAGTAGTCGAACTCACAGGCCTGGCCAATGACGATCGGGCCTGCCCCGATGACGAGAATGCTCTTGATGTCAGTGCGCTTAGGCATGGGCAGCCCTCATGGCATCGAAGAAACGATCGAACAGAGGAAGGATGTCGTGTGGGCCGGGGCTCGCCTCGGGGTGGCCCTGAAAGCAGAAGGCCGGAGCATTCCGATGGGCCAGGCCCTGGATGGATCCATCGAAGAGCGAAACATGGGTCACCTCGAGATGGTCTGGCAGAGATTGGTTGTCCACCGCAAATCCATGGTTCTGCGAGGTGATGAAGACCCGACCCGTGGCCAACTCCTTCACCGGATGGTTTGCACCGTGGTGGCCGAACTTCATTTTGTAGGTCTTGGCACCCGCAGCCAACGCCATGATCTGATGGCCCAGACAGATTCCAAACAGGGGAACCTTGGCCGCCATGACCGCCCGGGCCACCGAGATGGCGTAGTCGCAGGGGGCGGGGTCGCCAGGGCCGTTGGACAAGAACAGGCCATCTGCACCCATGGCCATGGCCTCTTCGAAACGGGTCTTGGCGGGCACCACCGTGAGCTGACAGCCGCGGTCGGCGAGCAGGCGAAGGATGTTGGTCTTCACCCCATAGTCGAAGGCGATCACGCGAAAGCCCTTGGCGGGCCTTGCGGGATGACCCTCGCCGAGGACCCAACTGCCAGACTCCCAGCCGTAGGGCTTGCTGGTGGTCACCACCTGGGCGAGGTCTTGGCCCAGCAGGCCAGGCCACTCCCGCGCCCGTCGCAGGGCCTCTGCTGGGTCGAGGGTGTCATCTACCGAGTTGGCCGCCAGAATGCAGCCCGACTGAGCCCCACCGTCGCGCAGGCGCCTGGTCAGGGCCCGCGTGTCCACACCACTGATGGCCACGCAGCCAGACGCCCTCAGGGCCGAGGGCAGGTCTTGGGTGGAACGAAAGCTGGAGACCACCGGTGGGAGGTCTCGGGTGATGAGGCCGGCGGCCTGCACCGCACTGGATTCGTTGTCCTCGTCGTTCCAGCCCGTATTGCCGATGTGTGGATACGTGAGGGTCACGATCTGACGACAATAGCTGGGGTCGGTGAGAATCTCTTGATAGCCCGTGAGGGCCGTGTTGAAGACCACCTCACCCACCGTGGCACCGGGTGCCCCGATGGAAATGCCCTCAAAGATGGTGCCGTCGGCCAGGGCCAGGACGGCTGGCGGATGCGCCCGCACAGGGCCCGCGCCGGAGCCAGCCGAATCGGGTGTGCCCGCGGCCAGCAGTTCAGTCAGCTGCAAATTGAACTCCTTTGGATTTTCCGAATTATACGGGGGTCACCACCTGGGCCGAGGCGCGAACCTTGGCGATGCCCCTGGCAGGGCCCACCGACGGGGCTGCGCAGCAGCCTAGGCGCCCACCAGGAAAATCGACAAGGTCATGAAGAAGCCGGCCACCCAGACCAAGGTTCTGGCCATGGCCCAATCGGCCACATAGCAGAGGATGTAGGCCAGCCGCGCCGCGACCACCGCCACGGCGAGCTGGTTGGCCGCATCGCTCGGCCCGACCGAGGCATGGGCCACCAGCACCGCTGCCGTCATGAGTGCAAATGCCTCCCAACTGTTCTGCTGGGCCGCCACGGCCCGGGCGCGAAAACCTTCCTGGCGGGCGAGCCAAGCCCGCGGTGCATGGTTGTCGTAGGAATCGCCACCGGCTTTAGAGATGCCAGCGCACACAATGGGCAGCACCGCCAAGACCAGCAGGCACCAGAAGGCCGTGGTCATCCCCAGTTCTGTTGTCATTCCAGCATTCCTTTCGAGTCATGGGTGTCGGCATCGATGGCCCGTCGATCTCGAAAGGCCTGTGCCACCGTGCCAAGGTCAACGTACTCCAATTCTCCGCCAACCGGCACGCCCCGCGCGAGGCGACTGAGCCGAAGCGGCGGGCAGAGCTGGTGAGACCGAAGCAAGGTTTCGATGGCGTGGGCGGTGGCCTCACCCTCTGGCGTGAAATTCGTGGCCACCACCACCTCTTGCAGGGCCGAGTCCGATGACACTCGGGCCAGCAGACGCTCGAGATGAATCTCCCGGGGGCCGATGCCATCCAGGGGCGAGAGCCTCCCCATCAACACAAAGTAGCGGCCCTGAAAAGACTGGCTTTGCTCCAAGACCATCAGGTCTGATGGGCTCTCGACCACACACAGGAGGCGGGAGTCGCGGCTGTCGTCGTCGCAGGTCTCACAGACCGGCAACTCTGTGAGGCTGTTGCAGCGCTCGCAATGCTGCAGGCGCTCGGCTGCCTCGAGGAGCGACCGACCCAGAAGTTCTGCGCCCGAGCGATCGTGCTGCAGCAGGTGCAGGGCCATGCGCTGGGCCGTCTTGGGGCCGATACCGGGCAGTCGCGCAAAGGCCTCGGTGAGCGCGAGCAGCGCGGGCGGGACCCTGGCCGAGGCCGGCTTGGACACGAGCGAGAATTAAAGCCGAAAGCCCGGCGGAAGCGGCATCCCCGCTGTGGCCGCCGACATGCGCTCCTGGCTGGCCTGCTCCACCTTGGCATGGGCATCTTGTAGGGCCGCCACCAGAAGGTCTTGCAGGGTTTCACGATCGTCTGGATCGGCCGTCATGAGGCTGGGATCGATCTCCACCGACTTCACGGCATGCCGACCATCGACCACCACCTTGACCAGGCCAGCACCGGCCTGCCCCTCGATGGTGAGGCTGGCCAGCGCGTCTTGGGCCTGCTTGATCTTGTCTTGCATCTGTTGAGCCTGGCGCATCAGCCCGGCCAGTTGATTCTTCATCATGAGGACGACTCCTGATTCGGTGGTGAGGAGGTGGTGGTGGTTGGCAGGCTGGCATCGGCCGAGGCCGCGGGCTCATCTGGGTCTGGTCCAACCCAGCGGATCGAGCCCGGGACAATGGTGCCATCGAATTCACGAATGATGGCCTGAACGAGCGGTGACTCTGCAATGGCCAGTTCTGCGCGACGCTGGAGTTCCTCAGCCCGGGCTGCCGCCTTGGCGGCCGCCGTGGGGGCCTCGCCAGTCTGCCCGACCGTGACCGACAGGCTCACGGTCTCACCCAGCGCGGCGCACAAGAGTTGGGTGACCCGTGCCACCAGGTTCGACTCCGAGAGTGCCTCCACGGGCACCTGAAAACGCAGTTGATGGGGCCGAGATTCGTCCAGACCCAAGAAGCCAGACTGCTGAAGAAATTGTCTTGTCAGGCCGGTGGCCTGCAAGGACTTGGCATGTGTGGGCCAGTTGGCTGGGGTGAGGTCTTCTCTTTTAAAGAGGGGTTTGACAGCCGGTGCCGGGCCTGCCACTGGCGCGTCTGCAGGCGCCTCGGCAGCCAGGGGACGCGGCGCAACGACCGGTGTACGCGCAGACACCCGCAGGGCAGCGGCCTTGGCTGCTGGAGTTGCCACCTGAACCCGTTCTGGCTGAAAGGCCAGCAGCCGAAGAACGGTCATCTCCAGGCCGGTTTTTTCATCGGGGGCCAGGCCAAGGTCGCGCCGGCCCAGCACGACAATCTGGTAGGCCAGCTGGGCCGACTGGCCATCCATGAGGCCCACCAAGGCCTGCAGGCTGGGGTCGGCCTGCTCGAGTGCCTCGCCCTTGAGCACCAGGAGGGCCGACACCTCATGGAAGAGCCTTGCAAGGTCGCCGAGGATGGCATCGGCTGCCCCGCCAGACTCCAGGAGTTGGTCGAGCTGGGCCATGGCGCCCGCGGCGTCGGACTTCACAATCAGCAAGGCCAGGGCCAGGAGCGATTCGCGCTGCACCAGCCCGAGCATCTGGGTGACTGACAGGCTGCTGAGCGAGCCACCACCGAATGCAATGGCCTGGTCGGTGAGCGACAAGGCATCGCGAACGCTGCCCTGGGCTGCATTGGCAATGGCCGAGAGGGCCTCTGGGTCGGCCGAGACCGATTCCAAGGACAGGACATGGGAGAGGTGGGCCACCAAGGCCTCCCGACGCAGATTCTTGAGACTGAACTGCAGGCAGCGAGACAGGACGGTCACAGGGATCTTCTGCGGGTCGGTGGTGGCCAGCACGAACTTCACATCGGCCGGTGGCTCCTCGAGCGTCTTGAGCATGGCATTGAAGGCATGCCCAGTGAGCATGTGCACCTCGTCGATCACATACACCTTGAAGCGGCCCGCGGTGGGCGCAAAGCGGGCCTGTTCGAGGAGTTGCTGAATCTCCGCGACGCCACGGTTCGAGGCTGCATCGATCTCGATGTAGTCGACGAATCGGCCACGGTCGATGGCCAGGCAGTTGCCGCAGGCACCACAGGGCTCACGCACCACGCCGGACTCGCAGTTGAGGGCCTTGGCCAGAATGCGCGCCAGCGTGGTCTTTCCCACACCCCTGGAACCGGTGAGCAGGTAGGCGTGGTGAAGGCGTCCGGTCTCGAGCGCGTGCTGGAGTGCGCGCACGGCATGGTCTTGTCCCACCACGGCCCCGAACTGCCTCGGTCGCCATTTGCGCGCCAGGGCCATGGGGGCCTGATCTGACGATGCTTGGTCTTCGAATAGGGCTTGGGACATGGTCTCTTCTGGGGCAAAGGGGGGCGAGCCGGACCCCCGGCACTTGTGAGGACCCGCTATGGCTGCTTCGTTCCCGACCTGACCAGGTTCACAGGCTCACAATGCGGGGCGGCCCGCCGAGAGGCAGTGTACCAAGCCCTCTTCGGCCAGCATCCAGTGACCACCATCGGCGGTCACGATGTGCCCGGTGGCGCCTGGCGCAATGACCGCCTGATAGCGTCGAAGCTGCGCGGCATAGTCGGCCTCCTCGGCTGGTAGAAGACGCCATTTGAAGTCGATGATGCGCACCGACCGGCAGTCTGGCAGCCAGACCACACGATCGGGCCGAATCCAGCCGCCCGATGCATCCGGCCACTCGCGCTCGGCCCAGGCCATGGCGTTTGCAGTGTCCAGGCCGAGCAGGCCGCGCATGTCAGGGTCGGACACCACCTGAACCGCACAGGCGCCGACCTCTGCGCAGGCCTCACGAGGCAGGGCATACGGTGCAAGCAGCCTTCCCCAACGGCCACGGTGCCAGTCCGCCGCTGGCATGGTCTGGTCCGGGAGATGTTCTGCAAACTCCATGAGCCGATGAAAGGCCTGACCCAGGCGAATGGGCAGGGAATCCGGCGTGGTCATGCCAGCCCCCCCGACGACGGGGGTGGCAGCACGGGGGCCTTGCCTGTCCAGGCTTCGCACTGCGTGATCACCCGGCCAAACCAGTGCGACTCTGAGGCCTTGGCGGCACTCAGTAGCAGCATGCGACGCGCCCGAGTGATGGCCACATAAAAGAGGTTGAAGGCCTCCTCTTGGGCCAGGCCCAACTGCTCCTCGCGCCGATGCAGCACCTCCGGGGTGTCTGCATCGCCCTTGCGCCAGGTGGAGACGCCCACGAGCTGCGAGCGGTCGGCCGTGAACTCGGCGAGCCAATGGATGCCCTTGTCTTGGCCGCCGACATCGGTGAGGCCCGCCAGGATGATGAGGTCGGCCTCGAGCCCTTTGGCTGCATGCAGGGTTTGGATTCGAACGGCAGAGGGGCCACAGCTCGCCTGCACCACGGCGGGGGCCTCTTGATCGGCGCGGGCCAGAAGGGCCGACATGTCCTGCACGAACCGGGCAAGGCTCGGGGCGCGGCCGGCATCCCACTCCAGCGAGAGCGCCAAGAGGCTCTCGATGTTGGCCCGCACCTGTTCAACGCGCTGGGGCCCATAGGCCAACAGCCGATTCCAAAGGCCCGCATCCGTGAGGATGCGGTCGAGGAGGTCGTGAACAGGAAGGGTGGACATCCAGCTGCGCCAGCTGCAGAGCCGCGCGGCCACGCCGTTGAGGCATGGGTCTGTGGTGGAGGGCAGCGCCTGAAGCGTCTCCCACCAACGCTGGCCAGCGCGCTGGGCCATGGTGGCCAGGTGCAGCAGACTCGCATCGGTGACAGAGAAAAACGGCGAGCGCAGCACGTGGGCCAGGTCTGCATTCGACCAAGGGTGTGCCAGCCAACGACACAAGGCGAGGATGTCTTGCACCTCCGACTGCTCGAGCAGCCCGCCGCGCCGGTCGCTCTGGTGCGGAATGCCGTGCAAGGACAGGGCCTCCTCATAGGCCGCCATGTGGGTGCGGCCTCGGGTGAGGATGCGAATGCCACTCCAATCG
The DNA here is from genome assembly GCA_964589205.1 of uncultured Bordetella sp. Classification (GTDB taxonomy): domain Bacteria; phylum Pseudomonadota; class Gammaproteobacteria; order Burkholderiales; family Burkholderiaceae_A; genus Hahnella. The sequence goes on from CAZPRT010000006.1 coordinate 12,323, forward strand.
AGCCAAGGGTTCGCCGCCCGGCAAGTCAAAATGGCCTCGGCGATGCGCAGGCCCTCGGCCCGCCAGGCGGACGCCACTCGGGGCCGCTCGGGCGAGGACAGCCAATCACGTGTCTCGTTGCCTCCTTGGTCGCCAGCCCCCTCGCCGCCCCCCTCAGCCTCCTCATCCTTGCCCCCGTCGGCCTCCTCCTCGGCGGAGAATTCGAGGCTGGGCATGGGCAGGTGGGCCACACAGCCCGGCAGGGCTGATGGGTGGCTGCTGTGGGCGCGATAGCGGCGGCCACCCCAGTCGGGCAATGCGCGGTTCATGAAGTTCACAATGTCGGGTGCACACCGACGTGTGGTGTCCGTCTCGATGCAAGCCGCGTGGTAATGCGCCACCAGCCACCCACGCGCCGCCATGAAGACCTTCGGGTCTGCACCTCGAAACCGGTAAATGGACTGCTTCGGGTCGCCCACCATGAAGACCCTCGGCGCACCTGGCACCACACCCTCCGACCCCACATGCGGCTCAAGCCAGGCCCGCAGCAATCCCCATTGCACGGGGTTGGTGTCCTGAAACTCATCGACCAAGATCTGCTCGTAACGGCAATCGAGCCGACTCAACAACGCCGGAGCCTCATCGGAGGCCATGAGGCGTACCACGGCTGCCTCCAGGCCGTCGTAGTCGGTCTCGCCGGTGCGAGACACCCAGCCCGCCCAGTGGTCTTGCCATTCCAAACTGGCCCGGCACAGCATGCGGTGGCGGGCCGCCTGAATGCGGCGGTCGGCCTGCTCGAGGGCCTCGTTGAGGGACTCCACCAGCCGGACAATGCCCTGCTCGATGTCGATGGCCTGAGGGCCCCATGCGGTTCGATCGGCCTTGCGCACAAACCGGTGCTTGATGATCTGCCGCGCCTGACCCTCTGGAGCGTCTCGCAAGAAGAGGGTTGCAAGGGCTCGGGCGTCAGACTGGCGCCAGGCCGCAAGCGCCTGTGCATGCGCGTCTCGCTTGGGCAGTTCGTGAAAGAAGGGCGCCAGTGCTTCAGCCGTGTCTGCCGTCTGAGAGACCCACCTCGCCAAGTCGTCATGGGCCTGGGCCCTGGCGGTTTGGAGGTCTTCCCCACTTGGGTCTGCATCGGCCTGCAAGGCCACTCGCCAGTCTGCTGCTGCACTGAGCACCGCCTGCCGAGCGGCGTCAAAGCCAAGGTGCTCGGCCAATTGCGCCAGGGGATGCCTGGGATCGGCGGCCGTGGTGGCCACGAAACTGGCCCAGGCCTCAGCCCTCACCATGCTGGGATATGGCGCCAGCCCGAGTGTGGCCAGGCTGGCCATGGGCGAGGGCGCATAGGAGAGCAGCTGCGCGTACCACGCGTGAAAGGTGCCAATCGTGGGCTGCTGATCGGCCACCAACAAGAGCTCGTAGGCCCGGGGTGCCGAGGCCATGGCACGCTCGAGGGCCTCTCCCGAGAGGCCATAGTCTGTGAGCACAGCACGCAGCCTTTCCGATGGCAGGTGAGACAGCGACAACAAGGCCTCGCGAATGCGGCTGCGCATCTCTGCGGCCGCCTTGTCGGTGAAAGTGAGTGCGAGAATTCCGCCGGGCGAGGCACCCTCGAGCACCGCTCGAACCACCCGGGCGGTGAGCAGCCAGGTCTTGCCGCTGCCGGCGCAGGCCTCGACCACAATTGATCGCGAGGGGTTCGTGGCCAGTTGGGTGTCCATCAGACAGCACCCCAGTCTTGAACTCGACAACAGCCCTTGGCAGGGCAGTGCTCGCAGTCGGTGCCATCGCCCTCGCCGGCCAGCGCACGCACAGGCGCACCCTGCGCGAGCCGAACCAGGGCCTCGTCGGCCGTGGCCATGAGCCCGGGCTGATGGTCGCAGCCCACCCAACGGGCCCCCGACCAGGACACGCTCAAACAGCCCTGCTCCTGAGGCCGGCCCATGCCAGAAGCCTCCAGCAGCCAGCTGTAGGCCTCAATCTGCAGGGCGCCACTGTCGCGCCGCAGCCGAGCGCGCAGTGTGTCGGCCGATGTGATCTTGAGATCCACCAGCCGCAGTCCGCCGGTGTTCTGGTGAGCATCGAGGCGGTCGGAGCGGCCTCGCAGGCGCAGGCGACTCTTGGGAAGGTCGGCAGCCCACTCCTGCTCCAGGCCCACCAGGTGATGGCTGCAGGCCGTCTCGGCGAGCCATTGTGCGAACCCGGGGAGCAGCGGCCGGGCCTGCGCGAGGAGGTCTGCCGACCAGCCGCGGCCCTGGGCCATGCGGCGAAGCGTGGCCTCGAGCCAATCGGACCAGGCCTGCGGCAAGGCCGCCTCGGGATGCCGCGGGGCCTCCATGGCCGGGTCTCCAACCGCCTCAGAGAGCCGATGCAAAAGCAGCCCGAGGTCGGGTGGACCTGAGAGGTCTTTGAGGGGCGACAACGACGATAGCCCCAGCACGGCCTGCCAATGAAACCGGTATGGACAGCTCGCCAGCGACTGGAGGGTCGAGACACTGACCTCCGGGGGCAGGCCCGCAAGCATGACTGCCGGTGGCGTGGGTGGTGGCAGTGGCTGCAGGTGCGTTGCCGCCAGCGGGTGTGCAAGCCGGGGCCGTGTGCTCGGTGCCACCAGGTGGAGCCGCGCCAGACAACTGGCCCAGGTGGCGGGCTGGTCCTCTGCATCCCGCTGGGCAATGGCCACCACGGGGACACCGCGGGCCAGCACCTCGGCCAGGTTCGAGACGAATCGGGCCTGCTCCAGGGCCTGCGAGGGCAGGCAAAAAAGAAGGTCCCGCCGACTGCGAGGGACGAGCCGATTGGGTGGCCATGCCGGGAATCGACCATCGGAGGCCCCCAGCACCACGAGGCCGTCGATCTCCGAGAGGGCTGCCTCCGCCAGGCTGAGCATGCGAATGGATGCGCCGTCGGCCCGGATGGGCAGGCGCGCCTGACGAAGCGTGTCGGCCAGGGCCGCCTGGGTGTTGGCCACCGTGACAGGCTCATCGGACAAGGCCACCGCCAACTGAGACATGCCGCTGATGAGGCGCAAGCCGGCGGCATCCTCCAGCAGCACTGCCTCCAGACCCGTCTCGCGCAGGCTGTCTTGAATGCAGGCCAGCCAGGCCCCCATGGTGCCCGCCCGAGCCAACGCCTCAGACCAGCGCCTGCAAGGGCTGCTCAACGCCGGACACACAGCTTCCAGGTTCAAACGACCCGATGGCTGGCGGCGCAGTCGGCGGTCGATGCCCTCCACGGCATCGGCCTGCATGAGCCCGGAGCGCTCGAGGGCCGCGATGACCAGCGGGCTCTGCACCCAGCCTAGAAAACGATCGCGGCTGATGCGGTGGAGGAGAAGGTCTAGCCAGCCATCGAAGGCCGTGGCGGCCAGGGTGGTGTCGAGTGACCAGCCGGAGAGGTCATCGATGAAAATGCCTTGGGCTGATAAGCCCGCAGCCACGCGGCGAGCCATTTGTCGATCTGCGGGGACCACGCCCAGGGCCGCTCGCCCCTCACGCGTCCAGGCCAGCAAGGTCTCGACGGCCAGGCCTGCGCAGGCCTCCATGCGAGCACCCTCCAGGCACGTGCAGTCGAGGGCGAAGGCGCCTGATTCCAGGGATGCTGCGAGCTGCTGGCTGCGCAAGGCAGGTGGGTCCCAGTCAGCCGGCTGCGCTGACCGTCCAGCCTGAAGGTCTTGGATGTCGGGCCAGGCCACGGCCAGCAGGCCTGCCTGCTGATTGGGCTCCACGGCCACCGCCTGCCAGCGACCGGGCCAGGCCACGGCCAGCTGGGCGTGGTCGAGCGGATCGGCGGGGTGAACCCCACACCAGAAAATGTCTTGGGCTTCGTCCGCTCTCGGCCGGTGGGATGCAAACCATGCGGCCGGGTCGTTGTCATCCCAACAGGCCTCGTAGAGGGTGACCAGCAGGGAGACGTCGGAGAGGTCGACAGGCTGTGCATCGGGCTCGCCACCCACGGACCAGGCCGCCATGAGCCAATCCCATCGGTTGAACAGGGCGGCCCATTCAGAGGCCAACTGCCAGGCAGACCGGGCCGTGGGTGCCAGGCCTGCCGACAGCACCGGTGAGTTGGCCACCGCGCTCGCCAACTCTGACACGCGCGCCTGCTGGGTGCGGGGCACATCGGTCGAACCATTGGCCCGTCGAATGATGGCCTGTTCCAGGCTGTCGTCGAGGCTGAGGCAGGCTGGCACTGGCCAGGGCGGATCGCCCGGACTGGCCGATGACACGGCCCCTCGGCCCAGGGCGAGCCTGCGGCGGATGGCCTGCAGCAATGGCGGGCTTGCGCTCACCACCGCCACGTGGCCCGGGCACGGCGCCTGCGCGATGCGATGAACTGCGGCATCCAGGCAGACCGCATCCATCGAGCCATGCTGGCTGGGACGCGCTGCCAGGTCGCGCCAGTGGCCCAGCGCAACAGCGAGTTGTTGGGTGGACATTGCGGCAGCGTGCATGGCCCTATGCTATTCTCCCGACTGATCAATCTGCGGGTCAGTCTTTGATCCCGCCTTGCACCGCCCGGTGCCCGACCCTCCGATCAAACAAAATCTCAACCCTTCACCACCTGTTGAACAACCCATGAGCCAAAACGTCAAAGCCGTGACCGATGCCAGCTTCGAGGCAGATGTCCTGAAATCCGACCTTCCCGTTCTCGTCGACTTCTGGGCCGAATGGTGCGGCCCATGCAAGATGGTGGCCCCCATTCTGGAGGAGATCGGCGCAGACTATGCCGGCCGACTGGTGGTGGCCAAGATCAATGTGGACGAGAACACCGCGGTCCCTGCCAAGCACGGCATCCGAGGCATTCCCACCATGATTCTGTTCAAGAACGGTGCGGTGGTGGCCCAAAAGGTTGGCGCAGCCGCAAAGTCTCAGCTCACCGCCTGGATCGACAGCCACCTCTAAGCAACCCCGTTTCATCGGCCCAGCGCCCCGGCTGGGCTGCCTCCCCTCCTCACCGCCCCCCCCACCGAGAAGCCCTCCCCCCGCGACATGTACCTCTCCGAACTCAAAGCACTCCCCGTCACCCAGTTGGTTGAACTTGCTGGCTCCCTTGAAATCGAAAATGCCAGTCGGCTGCGCAAGCAGGAGTTGATGTTCGCCATCCTCAAGAAAAAGGCCAAGACTGGCGAGCAGATCTTCGGTGACGGTGTCCTGGAAGTCCTTCCCGACGGCTTTGGCTTCCTCCGGTCGCCGGAGTCTTCCTACCTGGCGAGCACCGACGACATCTACCTGTCCCCGTCCCAAATTCGCCGCTTCAACCTGCACACCGGCGACTCGGTGGAGGGCGAGGTTCGCACCCCCAAAGACGGCGAGCGCTACTTCGCACTGGTGAAGGTCGATCGGATCAACGGCCAGCCACCAGAGGCCTCGAAGAACAAGATTCTTTTCGAAAACCTCACACCCCTCTTCCCAGACGAGCCCATTCGTCTGGAGCGAGACATGAAGGGTGAGGAGAACATCACTGGCCGCATCATCGACATGGTCTCGCCCATCGGAAAAGGGCAGCGCGGCCTGCTGGTGGCCTCTCCCAAGAGCGGCAAGACGGTGATGATGCAGACGATCGCCCATGCCATTACCACCAATCACCCCGAGGTTGTGCTCATTGTGCTGCTCATCGACGAGCGGCCCGAAGAGGTCACCGAGATGCAGCGCTCCGTGCGCGGTGAGGTGGTGGCCTCCACCTTCGATGAGCCCGCCACGCGCCATGTTCAGGTGGCCGAAATGGTCATCGAGAAGGCCAAGCGACTGGTGGAGCACAAGAAGGATGTCGTGATCCTGCTCGACTCCATCACCCGACTGGCCCGCGCCTATAACACGGTGGTGCCCACTTCGGGCAAGGTGCTCACCGGTGGTGTGGACGCCAACGCCCTGCACCGGCCCAAGCGCTTCTTTGGCGCGGCCCGGAACATTGAAGAGGGTGGCTCCCTCACCATCATTGCGACGGCCCTCATCGAAACCGGCTCACGCATGGATGAGGTCATCTACGAGGAATTCAAGGGCACGGGCAACATGGAGGTGCACCTGGAGCGTCGCCTGGCTGAGAAGCGGGTTTATCCGGCCATCAACATCAACCGCTCCGGCACCCGGAAAGAAGAGCTCCTCATCAAGCCAGAGTTGCTTCAGAAGATCTGGATCCTTCGCAAGCTTCTGCACGACATGGACGAAATCCAGGCCATGGAATTCCTGCTCGACAAGATCCGCCAGACCAAGAACAACGGCGAATTCTTCGACATGATGAAACGCGGCGGCTGAGGTAGAATCCCCGGTTATTCATCCACCGGCAGAACGGTCGCGTGAATGGCCTGACCGATACGGATCGCGATAAGAGTCGGGATCGGGATCGGGCCTCACCCGATATCGGCTGCAACTTAGAAAAAGAGAACACCATGAAAGAGGGCATCCACCCCAACTACCGCGAAGTCGTGTTTGTCGACATGTCGAACGACTTCAGCTTTGTCACACGCTCCACGGTCCAGACCCGCGAGACCATCAAATGGAAGGATGGCAAGGAGTATCCGCTCTACAAGCTCGACACCAGCTCGGAATCCCACCCCTTCTACACCGGCACCCAGAAGATCATGGACACGGCAGGCCGCGTCGAGAAATTCCGTCAGAAGTTCGGTTCCAAGCGTGGCACGGGCGGATCGAGTTCCGGCCCCAAGGCTTAAGCTTCGCGACTTGCTGGCGCGCTGGGGAGAGGCAAGGCCACTCCCCGGTCTCGCAGCCAGCGCTGCCCGCCCCATCCGGGGCTGGCTTCTCCTCAGTCTCATCACCGTCTATGCCCTCACGGGGCTGTTCGGCCATGGCCCCTGGCGGGGCGATGACATCCTTGGGGTGGCCCTCTCCAGAAGCGTGCTCGATGGCCTGACCGGCGCAGGAGGGCTGTCTCTGCTGCCCGACCTGGCGGGCGACCTTCACCTTCGGCATGGGCCACTGGCGGCATGGCTGGCGGCACTCCTGATTCTCCCCTTCGAGGCCCTGCACATGGCCCTGCTGGGTCGAGGTTTGTCGCCCACCGTACTCGACGACCTGGTGCGACTGGTGCAGGCGGGCTGGCTGGTCCTGGGCCTCTACGCGCTCTGGCGCGGCACCATGCGCCTGGCCCTTCGCCGAGAGGCACGGCCCATCGACCCCCTGGGCATTGGGCCAGATGCCAGTGCCTATGGGAGAACGCTCGGCGACTGTGCCGTATTGCTGGCACTGGCCTGCCTGGGCACGGCCACCCGCTGGCATGAGGCCGGCCCGGCCAGTCTGAGTTTCTTTTTACAGGCGGCGCTGATTTGGGCGATTGCCGTCGCCCCAGAGCGCCCACAGCATGCCGGCCGGTTGATCGGGCTGTTGCTCGCAGCCCTCCTGCTCACCGACGGCCTCGAAACAGCCCTGGCCCATGGCCTGGCCGTTCTGGCGCTGGCCTGGTTGGTCCATCCCATCCGCCTGGTTCGGCGCGATCTCCTGGTGGCGGGAAGCCTCGTGCTCCTGGTCCTGCTCCTCGTCTGGACGGCGGCGGCGCTGGCAGTCGATGGCGCGGAGCGAACAGGCCTCTGGTGGGATGCTCAGCTCTGGTCGAATACGCAGTCGCTCTGGCGCGCCATGAACACCTGGGCCTGGACCTGGTGGCCACTCTGGCCAATTTCATTGGTCCTCATCATCCAGGCCAAGCGGCATGGACTGCTCGCCCTCGCACACATTCAAACATTGCTCATCCTGCTGGCGATGCAGGTCGCAGTGGGCGTCACTGGCCTGGGCTTGTCCGAGCCTGGCCGCCTGCTGCCAGTGGCCAGCCTGGCAGCCCTGGCCGCCTTCGGCCTGCTGTCCATCCCCCGCAGCCTGACGAGCCTGCTCGACTGGTTTGCCGTGGTGGTCTTCTCGGCCCTGGGTCTGCTCATCTGGCTTTACTGGTCTGCCATGGTCTTTCAATTCCCAGAGAACCTGGCCAGCAGGCTGGGCTACTTTGCGCCGGGCCTGGTCCGGGCAGAGCCCAGCGCCGCGGAGGTGCTCTTTGGGACCGCAGTGAGTGGCCTTTGGGTGAGCCTCGTGATCTGGCGCATTCGTCGCACGGGACAGCAGCTCTGGCGGCCCGTGGCCCTGACCTCCGGGGGGCTCGGCCTGGCATGGATTCTCATGATGACCCTCTGGATGCCGGCCCTGGAGATCAATCGCGGCCACCGGCCCGTCTCCGATGAACTGAATGCGGCAGTGTCTGCGGCCTGGGTCCGGCTGGGCCAGCAGGCATCGGATGCGAGGTCCTGCATCTCCGTGCCTGAAGGCGACACCTCCGCGCGCCTGCTCGTGCTGGCCACCGTCTCGTCTCACATCGGCCCGCCCTCGGCAGGCTGCCCGCTCACCGTCCGCACCACGCCGGCCGCACCCGACGACACGGTGCTCTGGTCGGGCAGTCGGGCCACCGACCGAGACAGCCGTGAACGCTATGTGCTGCTACTGACCGACAAGCCCAAGAAGTTGCTTCGGTAGTAACGCAACTCCTCGATCGACTCCAGCACATCGGCCAAGGCCGTGTGGGCGCCCTTCTTCACAAAGCCCTTATAGACCTCCGGACGCCAACGACGGCAGAGCTCCTTGAGCGTGCTGACATCCAGATTGCGATAGTGGAAGAAGGCCTCAAAGGCCGGCATGTAGCGGTTCATGAAGCGGCGGTCCTGGTGGACGCTGTTGCCACACAGGGGCGACTTTCCCGCAGGCACGTGCTCGGCCAGGAAGGCCAGGAGCTGGCCTTCAGCCTCCCCTTCGGTGAGGGCCGAGGCCTTCACACGGTCGATCAGACCCGACCGGCCATGGGTGCCCTTGTTCCAGTCATCCATGGCATCGAGGTGGGCATCGGTCTGATGAATCACGAGCACCGGCCCCTCTGCCACGAGGCAGAGGTCAGATGTCGTGACCACCACGGCCACCTCCAGAATTCGATTGGTGAGTGGGTCGAGCCCACTCATTTCCATGTCCACCCAGACCAGGTGGTTCTCATTTTGCACTCGGGACATGCGTGGATGATCGCACGGTTGTGACATGATCTTGCCGTGAACGCCAGCACTCCTCTTCGCGACCACGAGATTCTCGAGGCCCTTGAACGCCGGCCCCAATGGGCCTATGTGGATGGCAGCCTCGTCCTTGAGCGGCATTCCGTGGCCTATGAGGTCATCTGTGGCTGGGTTCAGTCCATCGCTGCATTGGCCATCGAGCTCGACCATCATCCCGACATCTGCTTTGGCTACAGCAGCCTGCGCGTGTCGCTCCGAAGCCATGACCAGCAGGGCATCACCACCAAAGACCTCGAGTGCGCGGACCGTATCCTGACACTGCTCGTGTGATCAGTTGCCATGGCCGACAGGCCTGGGTCGAGACAGACGACGGATCCCGCCACCTCTGTCACCTTCGCGGCCGCGGTCTCGCGCCCCTGACCAACGACCTCGTGGCGCTCAATCGTGCCCACAGCCCACCCACGGTGGAGTCGATCGCCCCTCGGACCAACACCCTGCTGCGCCAAGAGGGTGACAAGGCCAAACGCCTTGCGGCCAACATCGACCTGGCCTGGGTGGTGGTCAGTGGGCATCCGATCTTCTCGCCGGACATTCTGCTGCGCGTGCTGGCCAGTCTCATGGGCCAGCGCATTCCGACCTGGGTGCTGCTCAACAAAACAGACCAGGCCGAGGGGGCCGCGGTGGCCCGGGCCCAGCTCCAGGCCCTCATGCCGCGAGGCATGAACTGCCCCTGGCCGGTTGTGGAAACGCACATTCAGGCGGGCGGCCTCGATGGCCTGATGGCAAAGATCTCGAATGCATTCCCGAAGGAGGGACTCTCAGTGGCCCTCATGGGGCAGTCGGGCATGGGCAAGAGCAGCCTGCTCAATCGGCTCGTTCCGACAGCCCAGGCCCAGACCCAGGCCATTTCCGAGGCCCTGCAGACCGGCCGCCACACCACCACCAGCAGCCAGGCTTACCAGTGGAAGGGCGGGCGCATCATCGACACGCCGGGATTTCAAAAGTTTGGGATCGGCCACCTCGAGCGGGACGACCTCTTGGGGCTATTTCCTGAGTTTCAGACGATTCTGGCGCAGGACGGTGCCTGCCGTTACGCCAACTGCAGCCATCGCCATGAGCCCGGCTGCCCGGTTCGCAAGGCCGCCTCGGCGCGTGGCCTCGGCACAAGACTGGAACAATGGGAAGTCCTGCTGTCGGCGCTCGAGCGCGAGCGCCTGGCACATTAACTCAGCCAGCGGCCGAGGTAGAAGAGCAGCACCAAGAAGAACCAGATGATCACCGCTCGCCAGACCAGGCCCACGGCCGAGTTCATGCTGTGGATGCTCGCCTCACGAAGCTCTGGTTCAGCAGACACGCCGTCGGCATACGACTCATAGTCATCAGAGCCCGTGGGTGCATCCGGAATGGTGAGCCGCACGCCGATGGCCCCCGCCCCAGAGGCAATGAGCACGCGATCGGTGTCATCGGACAGCATCGGTGAGCCCACCGCGCGGGCACGCCACATGGCAACGGAGTCCTCAAAATTGCCCACCACAGCGAAGATCATGGCCGTGACCCGCACAGGCAGCCAGTCCACCCAGCGGTAGGCCGCGCGGGCCGTCTGGCCGAACAGGTCGGCGGTGTCTTCACCCCAGGCCCGCAGCATCTGCACCGTGAGCCAATAGGCCAGGGCGCCGGACACGCCGGGCAGCACGACGAACCAGAAGATCAGGCCGAAGACATGCCGTTGGGCCGAGACCAAGGCCAGCCGAATCGACTCCCGCACCACGGCAGACTCGTCTCCAGACTCCGCCGCCGCGCGGGCGACCGGGTCGGCATGCATGTCGACAGTCCAGAGCGACAACAGGCGTCGGGCCTCGGGGAGGTCGTCGGCCCGCAATGCTGCCTGGATGTCGTGGAATCGATGGCTAAACTGCCGAAAGCCAAGTGTGAGATACAGGACACCGACCGCAAAGAGCAATTCGAGCAACGGGTGCACGAAGCCCAGAACACGGCCCACCACCAGGCCGAAGATGGCTGAGCCTGCAACAACCAGCAGCCAGGCCGCCCAAATGGCGCGTGGGCCGTTGGGGTCGACCAGGCCACGGACTTCCTCGAGCTTGCCCACCACCCACGACTGGATCCAATTGGCCTGACGAATGGGCCGAACCTGCTCAAGGAGCAGGGCCACCAGGAGGCTCAGCAAGGTCATGGCAAGAGGCCCTCAGCGAATGGACGAGCGATCAGACTGGTTCCAGGTTGCATAAAAAAAGTGATACAGGTTGCGAAGCATGGCTGCGGTGGCGCCCCAGATGAAATGCTGCTCGTAGGGCATGGCGAAGAACTCAATAGGTCCTGATTCTATCCTGAGCCCCCGGCGCTGATGATGACGCGGGTTCATGAGAAAGGACATTGGCACCTCGAAGACCTGCGCCACCTCCCTGGGGTCGGGGCGATAGACGCAGGCCTGCGGCAACAGGCCAATGACGGGGGTGACCTCGAAGCCCGTCACGGTGCGATATACAGGCAGTTGAAAGAGCGGTTCGATATGGTCACGGGGCAGGCCAATCTCCTCCTCGGCCTCCCGGCATGCTGTCGCCTCTGGAGAGCCATCACTCGGCTCGCAGGCGCCCCCAGGAAGGCTGATCTGTCCTGGGTGGTGTTTCAGGCTGGGCAGCCGCCGCGTGAGCACCAGGCTACAGCCCGGCAGGCCGGTGTCGGGCTCTACCGTGGCACGAAGCCCCATGAGCACAGCTGCAGCGCGCCATTCGGTGACACCGTCGGGGGGCTCACGCCGATCGGCGAGCACTTCGGGCTGCCAAATGGGGAACCCCGGTGCGTTGGCTTTTGCAAGCCGACACCACCGGGCAATGTTGTCTGATCGGAGCTCAGACGCTGGGATGGGTTTCCCCGGCTCAAAAGGCCGGGGCTCGGAGGCCTCGGGATCGAACCGAGGTGTCAGGCCTGAGACTCCTGGGCCGGTGCCTCCTGGGCCTCTGCAACCTCACGCGGTGAACGGCGTGCGGGGAGCTTCTCGCGGATGCGGGCCGACTTGCCCGAGCGGTTACGCAGGTAATAGAGCTTGGCCCGGCGAACATCTCCGCGACGCTTGACCTCGATCTTCGCGATCAGCGGCGAGTAGAGCTGGAAGGTGCGCTCCACGCCCTCTCCGGCCGAAATCTTGCGAACGATGAACGAGGAGTTGAGGCCGCGGTTGCGCTTGGCAATCACCACGCCTTCATAAGCCTGAAGCCGCTTGCGGGTGCCCTCGACCACGCTCACGCTCACCACCACGGTGTCGCCAGGGGCAAAGGCAGGGATGTCTTTCGCAAGACGTGAAATTTCTTCTTGTTCGATTTGATCAATGATGTTCATGGTGTTCTTTTCTCCTGGGCTGCGCGCGGTGAGGTGTTCGACTCGCCCGTCTTGTCCAACGCTCTGCCCAGCAAATCGGGCCGCTTCAATTGGGTGAGTTTGGTGGCCTGCGCAGCACGCCAATCCGCTATTTTGCCATGATGTCCGGATAAAAGCACCTCGGGCACCGGCTGGCCCTCAAAGGTCTCGGGGCGGGTGTAATGAGGGTGGTCTAGCAGCCCTGCCATGAAGGAGTCCTGGGCCGAGGAGGCCTCATCGCCCAGCACACCCGGCAGGCGCCGGGTCAGGGCATCCATGAGGGCCATGGCGGGAATTTCCCCCCCTGAGAGCACGAAGTCGCCCAGGCTGATCTCCTCATCGACGAACTGATCGATGAACCGCTGATCGATGCCCTCGTAGCGGCCACAGACCAAGGTCCACTGGCGTCGGACGCCACTGGCCCGAACAGGCCCCAATGCGGCCTCGACCCAGTCCTGGCCCAATGGACGCCCCACTGGGGAGAACAAGACAACAGGGCCGACCGGCCAGCCTGCGGCAAGCGCCGCCGACTGACAGGCGACCACAGCGTCTCGAAGTGGTTCGGCCATCATGACCATGCCAGGGCCACCCCCATAGGGTCGGTCGTCTACGGTCTGGTGGACATCGGAAGTGAACTGCCGGGGATTGCAGAACGAGACATCCACAAGCCCTCGAGAGACCGCCCGGCCACACACACCGGAGGACGCCCAGGCCTGGACGAACTCCGGAAAGAGCGTGACCACATCGAAGCGAACCATGGCCTTGGTCACCAGTCGGCCTGCCAATCCACCCGCACCGTGCGTCCGGGGAGGTCGACCTCATCCACATAGGCCTCGACAAAGGGAATCCAATGCCGGCCAACGATCAGCCAATCGTGGACGCCGTTGGTGTCCATGCGATCGACCTCGCCCAACAGCGTGCCATGGCGATTCAAGACTCGGCAGCCCAGCAGGTCTGTCCAGTAGGTCTCATCGGGCGCCGCCTCGGGCAGGGCCGACCGCGGCAGACCAATCTCAGCCCGCACATGGCGCTGGGCCATCTCGGGCGTGTCGACGGTGCGGAATTGAATTCGGAAGTCTTTGCCATTGGGCTCGACCGAGGCCACTGTGGCCCGCCGATGGCTGCCATCCGGCATTCGAAGGACGGCCTCTTCAAGGTGCATCAAGGCCGAGGTGCGCGGATCGCCCGCATGGAAGGATTTCATTCGCAGCGCACCCTTGAGTCCGATGGGCGCAAGCAGCAGGCCAAGGGCCACGAACGAGGGCGGGGGGTCACACAGCGGGAGGTCTGGGGTAGGAGGGGCCGCCCCCTGAAGGCTCGCCTCCACCAGGCGAGCAACACGCCGGGCCAAAAAGGAATCGCCCGGGTCACTGCCGGGCGAGGCGCCCCGGACAGTGGCTTTGGCGGATTTAGGCCTTTGCGGTGGCCTGGCCGGCAAAATCTTTGAGCAGCTGTGCCACGCGGGGGCTCACCTGCGCACCGTTGCTGCGCCAGTGGTCGACGCGCGCAATCTCGAAATTGAGGCGAACGTCGTTGCCGCGCGCAATCGGGTTAAAGTAACCAAGACGCTCAATGAATCGACCATCGCGGCGGTTGCGCGAATCGGTTGCCACCACGTGATAGAACGGGCGCTTGTGGGAGCCACCGCGGGCCAGGCGAATTACGACCATGATCTTGAATCCCTTTTATATTGTCTTGGCATTGCCATGAAAAGCCTTGAAGTTTATCAGCCTCACCGCTCGAAAGACAAGGAGCCCCGCCATTAGCCGCAGACACCTGCTGCAAGGGCTCACCGGCCTGATGCTCATGGGCCTTGGCCTCCAGGCCAAGGGTCAGGATGCAGGCGGTGCCAAGGCCAGCACAGCAGCCAAGCCCAAGACCGCCCGCCCCCGCCCGCGCCTTCCCGAATGGCTCCCTCGGGCCACCGTGATGGCGCAGCTCGAGCAGGTCCATCGGGCCCACGGCATTCCAATGGGCTGGCTCATTCGCCAATTCCGACACACCAAGCCCCAAGACGCTGCCCTGCGGCTGATCAATCCACCGCCCTCGGACGGTCCCGCCCCGGCCCGGTCGGTCTACCGTGTCATTCAGCGAAGCCTCAGCCCCAAGCTCGTTCAGGATGGGAACCGGTTCCTTCGGCTCCACGCGCCGGCCTTTAAGCGCGCATTCGACCAGTTCGGCGTGCCACCTCGGGTCATTGCCGGCATCATCGGCATCGAGACTCGGTACGGCCGCATCATGGGCAGCTTCCCCACCCTCGACACCCTGGCCACCCTCGGCTTCCTCAACGAGCGTCGGTCGAGTTTTTTTCGGGATGAGGTCAGTGCGCTGCTGCTGCTCGCACACGAGCAAGGGCTCAACCTCGCACAGCTCAAGGGCTCGTTTGCTGGTGCCCTGGGCATCCCGCAGTTCATGCCCAGCAGTTGGCGTCGATACGCCATCGACTTCGATGGCGATAAACGGGTGCAACTCCTTCAGAGCCCAGCCGACGCCATTGGCTCCGTGGCGAACTTCCTGCGCGAGCACGGCTGGGTGCCGGGCCTCAAGACGCACGTGGGCCTGGGAACCCTGTCGGATCTCCAAGACCGCCCGGAGGACATCGGGCGCATTTCCGTCAGCGGCCTCACCGCAGAGCACACGGTTCGGGACATCATCGCAGCCGGCGCAATCGACGACATCCCGAGCCTGCCACCAGACACGCCGGCAAGCGTGATTGCACTGCCCGAGCCCGACCTCGGCCAGCTCTACTGGATGGCCACCCCCAACTTTTTCGCCATCACACACTACAACCGCAGCTACTTTTACGCGGTCTCGGTCTTGGCACTCTCGGAGGCACTCAGCACCAAGGGTGCCTGACATGCAAAGGTGGCCACGGCCGCCTCGTGATTGAAGCGGCCCTCCTGCCAGGCCTGCCAGACCGATGCCAGTGACCATCGATCAACCGCCATGACCTCTGCGTCCTGAGGCGCTGGCGCCCAGCCATCCGGCACTGTGAGCGAAAAGGTCCAGACCCGCTCCATGTGAACCTGTTTCGGCAGCAATCGAACGGCCCGCACCGGCCCACAGAAGCGCGCCTGCGCCGCCAATGCGGGCAATAAACCGGCCTCCTCCCAGGCCTCGCGAACCATGGCCTCGCCTGGGGACTCCCCTCGGGGAAGGCCACCGGCCACCGCCGCATCCCAGCAGCCCGGGTCGATGGCCTTGGAAAGGCTTCGACGGGCCACCCAGAGGGTTCCCTCGGAATTCATCACATTCAATTGAACCGACTGCGCCAGCAGGCCGAGCGGCCGAAACAGACTGCGCTCGAGACCCAAAGGCTGGCCATCAGAGCCCCAGATGATCTGGCCGTCGCCGCCCACCATGCGATGGTCCTCCTCTCGCCAGGCAAAGTCTGGCTGGCCCTGCAAGACCTCGCGCAGCTCGAGCGACCATGACGCCAATGCAGACCAGGCCACAG
Organism: uncultured Bordetella sp.; assembly: GCA_964589205.1. Classification (GTDB taxonomy): domain Bacteria; phylum Pseudomonadota; class Gammaproteobacteria; order Burkholderiales; family Burkholderiaceae_A; genus Hahnella. The sequence goes on from CAZPRT010000006.1 coordinate 28,129, forward strand.
TGGCTGATGCCGGCAGGCATGACGACACCAATGGGCTTGCCCAGCCCATCCAGTGGTGCTGGCCCTCTGGGTCCCTGAGCCACCAGGGGTGAAAGCGGCCGTGAAGATCGTGAAGTGTGGGTGGGCTACCGAACTGGGGCAGCTGCAGTTGCTCGCCCGCCAGGCCAAGGGGCCCAGTCGGACGTGGCGATTCAGCGGACGACTGCAGGCCCATCCGACGACGAACGCGGAGCAAGCCGCTGCTGGCGCAGGGCCTCGAAGAAGACAACGCCC
>CAZPRT010000007.1:0-27930 GCA_964589205.1 uncultured Bordetella sp.
GCAGACGAAGTCGTAGGCGCCCGCACGGTAAAAGAAGGCACGCCTGCCGACCTCATACAGACGCTTCTCTTCTGCATGGCTCTGTGGCACATTCACCGGCATGCCCTTGGACTGCGTGGCCACCCAGGTGACCAGCGCGATGATGTTCTTGTGATCGTCGCGGTTGTAGGCAGACACCTTGGGCGTGATGCCCTGCAGGGTTTGCATGCAGTGGGCCAGCCGGCTCTCGAGATCCATGACCTTGCCGGCATCGGCAAAGTAACGTGGCAGGCTTACATAGGCGCCCTTCACAACACCAGCGCCAAGCCCGAGATCGCACTGTTCCAGCGATGCGTTCTTCGGGCCAGCCTTCTTCTTCCAGAGCTCCTCGCCCTGCATCTCCCAGAGCTCCGCTGGGTTGCCATCGGCAATCAGTTCACGATAGCGATCGATGCCCTTCTCTGTCTCGGTCTTCTCGACCTGGGCAAGCGCACCGCCTGCTGATACACATAGGCCCATGGCCAGGACGGCCAATTTTTGCTTTGTATATTGCATTGTTCTCTCCCCGCTTGTTGTCATCAAAATCAGGACGGGCCCAGCCGGGCCCGTCTTGTTACACCCTTAGGCAATGGCGGCTTCGTCTGTGCGAGACTCGCCCTTGTTGTCCTTCCAGCTCACAGCCACCTTGTCGCCGGCCTTGGCACCCTTGACCTTGAACTGCAGGTAGGGGTTTTTCGAGACCGCAGGGCCCCACTGGGCGGTCATGACGGCCTTGCCATTGACCGAGGCCGTGACCTCTTGAATGAACCAGGCCGGCACGAGCTGGCCATCACTGCCCTTGCGCTGACCGGTTTCCATTTCGTGCGCCATCAGCACACGCACATCTGCCACATCACCCTCCATACGGGCACGAATACGCATCGGACTTGCCATTTTCTATTCTCCTGTTCTGTTGTAACCGGGATCAGCCGCCGCAGCCGCCGAGGGTGACCTTGATTTCTTTCTTGGCCATGTAGAACTTGCCATCGGCCTTGACCAATGCGTAAACGTCGGAGCTCTGGCCCATCTTCACGCGCATGGAGACATCCGGCACGGCATCGGCCGTGAACTCGAAGAAGCCGGCCATCATCGAAGGGTTCTTCTCGACCATGACTGCAGCCATTTGGGTCTTGCCCAGCTTGCTGGACACGCCGACGGGAACCACGGCACCGTTCTCCGCGATGTCGGGCGACGTGATGGTGATGTCGCCGCTGTTGGGTGCTGCGGACACGCCCATGGCCTTCAGGGTGTCGGCAATGGTCTTGGTCTCAAACCACTCTTTTTTCCACGCGCTGGCCAAGGCAGGGTTGGCCGCGAAAAAGCCCATGGAGGCCAGCGCTGAATAGACAGCGGCGCCGCCCCCGGCCTTGATGACGTCTCGACGATTCATGCTCATGTGTTGCTCCTCTTCAAAGGTTTGGAAATTATTTCTTCACTGCCTTGCTGGTGTCCAGGCCTCTCGTGGGACCGATCGGACGATTCTGCTCGATCAGATTGCCATGGCTATCGACTGCCGAGCCCGGCAGAAACGAGGTGATGACAACTTCCTTCTTGCAGTCTTTCATACATGCCACGTTCTTGACATCAGGTTTACCCTTGACCTCCCAGAGGCCGTGATCGGTGGTCATGCCATTGCGGTTGGGCATCTTTTGCTGCACCTGGGCAATGTTCTTGTCCGAGAGCACAAAGTCGGCCGGAACGATGTCGCCAAGGTTCAGGATGAAGGCGGTCACCGCATAGACCTCATCGGTGGTGAGGGTCTTGGGGTGTGTCCAGGGCATGGCCCGGTTGATGTAATCCCAGAGGGTGGAGACCGTGGCCACCTTCATGAGGGTGGTGCGCTGTGGAAAATCCAAGCGGGCCAGGTTGGCCACGCGGCCCGTCTTGATGTCTTCTTTCGTGGTGCCACCGGCAATGGGGGTGAAGACCTCGGTGCTCTCACCAAACACGCCATGACAGGAGGCACACTGGGCCTCCCAGACATCCTGGCCCTTGGCCACCGAGCCAGACCCAGCTGGCAGGCCCTTGAAGTCGGGGCGAACATCGATGTCCCATTTTTGAACCTCTGCCGGCGTGGCCAGTCGGCCAATGCCGTCGAACTTGCCAGCAGCGTGCGCCCCGAGGCTCATCGCAGACAGCGATGCAACCAATCCAACTGCGAAAAATTTAGTTGACTTGAACATTGCTCACCTCCCCGGTGTCGGCCACACGCCAAGATTGGATCATGTTGTTGTGATAAATCGAACGGGTGCCGCGCACCTCGCGCAGCTGATGCACGGTGGGCTGAACATAGCCGGTGTCGTCGATGGCACGCGACTGGAGAATGGCCGGCGCGCCGCTCCAGGTCCAGTCGATGTTGAACCGGGTGAAGGCCTTGGAGAGTACCGGCGTCTCGAGCCGGGCGGTGCGCCAATTCTTGCCACCGTCGACCGAGACATCCACCCGCTTGATCTTCCCGCGGCCGGACCAGGCCAGGCCGGAAATGTTGTAAAAGCCTTTGTCGAGCAGCAGTTGACCGCCCGACGGTGAGGTGATGACCGACTTGGTCTCCTGGATGCCGGAGTATTGGCGGTGCATGCCATCGGGCATGAGGTCGATGTAGTGGATGGCCTCATCTTTCGTGGCCCACTTCTGGTCGCCCACCTCGATGCGGCGCAGCCACTTCACCCACGACACGCCCTGCACGCCCGGCACCACCAGGCGCAGGGGGTAACCGTTCTCGGGGCGCAGCATCTCGCCATTCATGCCATAGGCCACCAGCACGTCATCCAGGGCGATGGACATGGGGATGGTGCGGGTCATGGAGGAGCCATCGGCGCCTTCAGCCAGCACATACTTGCCGTTCTTCTTGTCGTAGCCGCAGTCCTCGAGGAGCACCGAGAGCGGGACACCCGTGAACTCCGAGCAGGAAATCATGCCGTGGCTGTATTGGACGGTGGGCACGGCCACATTGCCCCATTCCATGGCCGTATTCGCACCGCACTCAATGAAGTGAATGCGGGAGACCGAGGGCAGCCGCATGAGGTCGTCCATCGTGTAGACCTTCTGGTTCTTCACCAGACCGTTGATCATCAGGCGATGCTTGGAGGGGTCGATGTCCCACCAGCCCTGGTGGTGACGCTCGAAGTGCAGGCCGCTGGGTGTGATGATGCCAAAGGTGCCCTGCAGGGGCGTGAAGGCAACAGATGCGGCAGACACGCGGGTAAGACCAGGGCTTTCGCGACGCTGCAGGCCCTTCTCATACTGCGACGGCATGCCGTAGCCATTGGCTGCAACGGGCATGCCCAGGCCGGTGGTGTGTGCTGGCAGGTTCAGAATGTTGGGGTCGCCTTGTCCCGAAACGGGGTTCGAGGCCGCCCGTGCCACTGTGGCCAATCCCAGGCCCGCGGTGGCCGCACCGGCCGCCAGAAATTTCCGCCGCATGGCCTCCGGCGACTTGCCATCTTCTGGTGCCAGGAAGTTCTCTGGCGCCTTGACCAATCGTCCCAATTGACGCTCCATTTTCATGACCTGTGGGCTCCCATGATTTTTAAGTGAAAAAGTTACCCAAGGCCACCCGCCAGCCGCACACACACAGAGCGGCAGAGGTCGGTGATCATCGGGTCAGAAATTCTGTAAAACACAAAGGTGCCCTCACGCCGCCGGTTGAGCACACCGGCGCGGTAGAGCAGGCTGAGATGCCGCGAGACGTTGGGCTGGGGAAGATCGGTGAGGGCCACCACATCTTGAACCGAGCGCTCATCCGTGCAGATGGCCTGGATAATGCGAAGGCGCGCAGGCTCTGAGAGCAGCGCAAAGTACTGTGCGGCTCGATCGAAGATGAAGTCCAGCTCATCCTTGTCGGTCACCGTTTGGCCGAGGATGCCTGCGTCATCTTTTGCTACAGGAACGGGTGTCTCTGTCATTTGACGGCAAGATATGCTTATAGAGGAATATAGTCAACCAACAAACGTGATGCGGCGCACAAGCCTGTCGCCGCCAAGAGGACCACACCATGGCATTGGTCAGACCCATCCTCGGCAGCCAGCTGTCCACCGTCCTGCAAGAGGCCGCCCGGGCGCGCGGCGGCCTTGTGGTGGTGGCCATGGCCAGCCTGCCCAACTGCCCCTGGTGCGACCTGGTGCTGCGAGACCAACTCCTGCCCCGCATGCGATCCGGCACTCCGCCGCACGTGCGGGCCGTCGTGCTCGACATCACCGACCGGCGGCCCATCCTCGGAGGCGGTGCCCCCGACAATCGAGCGCCAGGCCAACTGGCCTGGCTGGCCCAGTCTCCACAGCAGTGGGCTCGGCAGCAGCGCATCCGCATGGCTCCGACCGTCTTCCCCATCGACCTGCTCGGCCAGGCCATTGGAGAGCCGCTCATCGGCTACAGCTCGGTGGACTTTTACGGCGCCTACCTCGAAGATCGGATTCAACTTGCGAAGGCCCACTGGGCACGCGGAACTCACACGGGAGCAGCCACATGAAGAGTGCCATCCAAGACCATGCCGCCCGAGAGGCCCTGCATGAGGAGGTGCATGCAAGGCCACCCATCGCGCTCTGGCCAGAGGAGCGCATCTATAGTCAGTCGCTGCTCATCAGCACACCCGAGCAGCGGGCTGCCCTCATGGACTGGATCGAACGGCTCACCTCTGCGCTGAAAGCGGCTGTGCATCCGGTCCATGGCCAGACCGTGCGCGTGCTGGAACTCAGCCCCTCGCCCGGCCGCCTGCTCCTGAAGTGGGAGCTTCACGGCGAATTCTGCGGCTTCACGGTCTACGCCCAGTGCCCCATGGCACCCAACGAAGGCTTTACCGACAGCCGCAGACCGCTCCAAGCGCGTGTGCGTGCCAGGCTCGCCGAGCTGGGCATGGAGTCCCTGAACCCCTCGATTGGTGAGCGTATGGCCGCGGTCGACATCGCCCTGAGGCCCGCCCCGCCCACGGACGATGCCGCAGAGCACGCCCCCCTCTTTGCGGGCAACACCCTGGTGGGCTCCACCATTTTGGCCACCCAAAAGGCCCAGGTCTGGACCGACTTCCAGCTGGACCAAGAAGGATTCGTCTGCCTGCTGGTCACCCACCGGGGCATCGGCTCGCGGCAGGCTGGCCGGGTTGTGCAGAGACTCATCGACATCGACACCTACCGCATGATGGCCATGCTCGGCATCCCCCGCGCCAAGGCCCTCTCTGGCCCGCTTCGCGAGGCAGAGTCTCAGCTCGCAGGCCTGGTGGCGCGCATCGCCCAGGCGGGAGCCCCCACTCCTGAGACGGCCCAGGGCTTTCAGACCGACGAACACCTGCTCACCGATGTCACGGCCATCGCCGCCCGCGTGGAAGAGTGGATTTCACTGCATGGCCTGCGCTTCACCGCAAGCGAGGCCTACACCGAGCTCGTTCGCCGGTCCTTGAGCGAGCTGCGGGAGACGGCCATTCCGGGCGTTCAGAACCTCACGGAGTTCATGGACCGGCGCTTTGAGCCTGCCATGCGCACCTGCCGATGGACCCAACGCAGGCTCCAGGCCCTCTCCGACCGCGTGTCGCGCACCACGCAAATCCTTCGCACGCGGATTGAATTTGTGAATGAGCGCCAGACCCAGGCCCTGCTCGCCAGCATGGACCGTCGAGCGAAACTGCAGCTCAAGCTGCAACAGACCGTCGAAGGCCTCTCCTTGGTGGTGCTCACCTACTATGCGGTGGGCCTCATTGGGTACATCACCAAGGGAATGTCCGCAGCCGGACTTGGGGTTCCATCAGAACTTGTCTCAGCCCTGGCGGTGCCCGTCATCGCGGGGCTTCTTTACAGCGGCATCAGGCGGGCACGCCGACTTGCAGCTCGAGAGGGCTCGACAACACAGCCCTAGCGCCTGGCCACGGGCCCGCCTCGAAAAAGACAGAGGTCACGACCACGCAGGGCATGCCCGCGCCGTGTGCTGCCAGAAGGCCATTCGGAGAGTCCTCAATGGCCAGGCAGGCCGATGCTTTCAGATTGAGGCGATGGGCCGCCAACACATAAGCCTCGGGGTCGGGCTTCTTGCGGCTGACATCCTCGCCGCAGACCACCACATCAGGCTCAGGAATGTCCAAACCGCCCATGCAGCAGGTCCATAAGGCTTCCCAATTGGCGCGACTCGTGGTGGTCACCACGCCCCAGTACATGCTGGCACTCACCGCCTGTTCAATGAGTGCTGCAATGCCCGGCCGAAGGGCCACCAAACCCAGTCGCATGCGCTCCGCAAACAGCCTGTTCTTCAGCTGATGGGCCTCGAGCAGACGGGCCTCACCCTCCAGCGTGAGCCATTCCAACTGACCAGAAGCCCGGGCGTGGGAACGCATGCGCTCAAGCCCGCCGGTCACCTTCAGCAGTTCGCCGTACTGCTGAGCCGACCAGACCCAAGGAATGTCGAGGGCGGCGAAGGCCTCGTTGAATGCTGGCAAATGCCCTTCCAACTCCGTCTCTGCGAGCGTGCCATCCACATCAAAGAGCAAGGCCTCGACGGCCCGCGGGTTGATCCAGTGGGTGATCAATGCAGGCTGGCCCGGTAACGCTCGGCCATGCGATCGAGCCCAATGGGCTTGATCTTCGAGGCCTGACCCGCCGAGCCGAAGGCCTCAAATCGGGCCTTGCAGATGCCTCGGGCCGCGGCCGTGGCCACCTTGAAGAAGGCACGTGGGTCGAACTCCTCGGGCTTCTGGCCCATGAGCTGACGCATGGCCCCGGTCATGGCAAGCCGAATGTCAGTGTCAATGTTCACCTTGCGCACGCCATGCCGAATACCCTCGACGATCTCCTCGACTGGCACGCCGTAGGTTTCTTTGATCTCCCCGCCAAAGTCTCGAATGACCGTGAGCCACTCCTGAGGCACGCTCGAGGAGCCGTGCATGACCAGATGCGTATTGGGAATGCGGGCGTGGATCTCTTTGATGCGGCCGATGGCGAGGATGTCGCCTGAGGGCGGGCGGCTGAACTTGTAGGCGCCGTGGCTGGTGCCAATGGCAATGGCCAGGGCATCGACTCCCGTGGCCGCAACGAATGCAGCCGCCTCCTCCGGGTCGGTGAGGAGCTGGTCATGGTCGAGTACACCCTCGGCACCCACCCCGTCCTCTTCGCCCGCCGTGCCTGTTTCCAGCGAGCCCAGGCAGCCGAGTTCGCCCTCCACGGACACACCCACGGCATGGGCCATCTGAACCACCCGCTCGGTGACTGCAACGTTGTAGTCGTAGGAGGCGGGTGTCTTCATGTCCTCGCCCAGGGAGCCATCCATCATCACGCTGGAGAAGCCACTGCGAATAGACGCCTGGCAGACCGCTGGCGAGGAGCCGTGGTCTTGGTGCATGCAGACCGGAATGTCTGGGTACTGCTCAATGGCGGCCTCCACCAGTTTGCGAAGGAATGGCTCGCCCGCATACTTGCGGGCCCCAGCCGAGGCCTGCAGGATGACTGGGCTGTCGACCTCTGCGGCCGCCTGCATGATGGCGTGAATCTGCTCCATGTTGTTCACATTGAAGGCCGGCAGGCCGTACTGATGCTCTGCTGCATGGTCGAGGAGTTGACGAAGAGAGATGAGGGCCACGGCGCTGCTCCTTAGGAATCGCTTGAGAAGAAATCAAAGACATGGGTGATGTTTGGAATGACCCGATCCGGCTCGGTGGTCTCAATGGGCTGGCCATGGTTGTAGCCATAGGGCACGGCCCAGACAGGGATGCCAGCGGCCCGTGCGGTCCGAACATCGGTGAGTGAATCACCCACAAAAAGGGCCTGATCTTTCGACACACCACAGGCCCGCAGGCATTCGTCGATGCCGGCTGGGTCGGGCTTTTTTGTGGGAAGGGTATCTCCCGAGATCACACAATCGAAGGCTGATGACAGCCCGTGGGCCTCCAGCACCCGCTCGGTAAAACGCGTTTCCTTGTTGGTGACAATGCAGCAGCCAATGCCATCGCGCTCAAGCCGAGCCAGCGTGTCCGCGACCCCCTCATAGAGGTGGCTCTCGGTGCCAGCCGTCTCAAAGTAGCGGGCGACAAACCGGGACATGACATCGCCCCAGGCGGGGCTGTTGATGGCGCGGGTGGGCTCCGCAGCCCAGGCCTGCTCCATCAGCCAGCCGGTGCCATGACCAATCCAGTCGCGAATCTGCGTGAGTTCGATCGGCGCGCGGTCGAAATCGCTCAGTGTGAGATTCACCGCCCGGGCAATCTCGGGCACGGTTTCAATGAGCGTGCCGTCAAGGTCAAACAGGACGGCAGCCCTCATTGCGCGCGGCGCTTCTGGTCCATGATGCGCAGGATCATGGGCGTGAAAATCAGTTGCATCGAGAGGCCCATCTTGCCGCCCGGCACCACAATGGTGTTGGGCCGGGTCATCATCGAGCCATCCAGCATCGAGAGCAGGTAGGGGAAGTCGATGCCCTTGGGGTTGGCGAACCGAATCACCACCATGGACTCGTCGGCCGAAGGGATGTCCTTCGCAATGAGCGGGTTGGAGGTGTCCACGGTGGGAACCCGTTGGAAGTTCACATGGGTTCGGGAGAACTGCGGCATGATGTGATTGACATAGTCTGGCATGCGACGCAGCATGGTCTCGACCACCGCCTCCTGGCTGTAGCCGCGCATTTTCTGGTCTCGGTGGAGTTTCTGGATCCACTCGAGGTTCACGATGGGCACCACGCCCACCAGTAGATCAACATGGCTGGCCACATTCACCTTGGCGTCGGCATATCCGCCATGCAGCCCCTCGTAAAACATGAGATCGGTGCCGGGCTCGATGTCCTGCCAAGGAATAAAGGTGCCGGGGTCTTGACCGAAGGGTGCAGCCTCCTCGGCATCATGCAAATAGCGGCGAACCTTCCCCTGGCCCGTTTCACCGTAATCACGAAAGAGCCCCTCGAGATCTGCCAACAGGTTCGCCTCTGGCCCAAAATGGCTCAAGTTCCGATTGCCTGCGGCCTCGGCCTCCTTCAAGGCCGCCCGCATCTCCATGCGATTGAACCGATGAAAGGAATCCCCCTCCACAATTTGCGCATGGATGCCCTCCCGCCGAAAGATGTGCCTGAAGCTGCTCATCACCGTGGTGGTGCCGGCCCCGGAAGAGCCCGTGATGGCGACGATCGGATGTTTAACAGACATGGTCTTCCTCCGCGCTTGTTTTAGTTCTGGAACAACGACCGCTCTTTGAAGAGGGGGGAACTGTAGGCCTGGTCTTCGCCACGGTCGAAGGCCTGGTGATAGCGGGCGACCTGCTCCACCTCCTCGCGTGAGCCGAGGATCACGGGCACCCGTTGGTGGATGGTCTCGGGCTGCATGTCCAGGATGCGCTCACGGCCGGTGGAGGCCGCCCCGCCGGCCTGCTCCACGACCATGGCCATGGGGTTGGCCTCGTACATGAGCCGAAGCCGGCCTGGCTTGGGTGGTTGCTTGGTGTCCTTGGGGTACATGAAGACCCCGCCCCGCATGAGAATGCGATGAACATCGGCCACCATGCTGGCAATCCAGCGCATATTGAAATCTTTGGCGCGCGGGCCCGTCTTGCCCGCCTTGCACTCCTCGACATAGCGCTGAACCGGTGGCTCCCAGAAACGCTCGTTGCTGGTGTTGATGGCGAACTCCTGGGTGGCCTCTGGAATGGCGATGTCCGGATGGGTGAGGATGAAGTTGCCAACCTCCCGGTCAAGCGTGAAGCCATGGGTGCCGCGGCCCACCGTGAGCACGAGCATGGTCGAGGGCCCATAGATGGCGTAGCCCGCCGCGAGCTGCTCCGTGCCCGGGCGAAGAAAGTCGGCCTGGGTGGGCAGCCGGCCGGTCGGCGCGCGCAAAACCGAAAAGATCGATCCCACCGACACATTGACATCGATGTTGCTCGAGCCATCGAGCGGGTCGAAGATGGTGAGATACGGTGCCGAGGCCTTGCTGGCCTGCTCAAAGACAATCGGCTCATCATTTTCCTCAGATGCGAGGCCAGCCACGAGTCCACCATGGGCAAATGTGTTGAGAAAGGCTGTGTCCGAGAGCACATCGAGCTTCTTCTGGGTTTCACCCTGCACGTTCTGAGAGTCCAGACTCCCCAGCACGCCGGCCAGGGCGCCCTTGGCCGTCATGCTCGAGATGGCCTTGACCGCGGCCGCGATGTCTACGAGCAGCGCTGCCAGGTCGCGTTGCTCGGGCGCTTCCCGAAGCTGCTGGATGAGGAATTTGGATAGCGTCGTGCGTCCGAGGTGCATGGCTTAGTGTCCGGTTGCTTGCGTGAAAACACGTGAGGCTCGGATGTCGGCCTCGGAGATGTTGGAAAGCAGGTCTGCACCCACCGGCTGCCCGCCCGCCATGGCGAGCTCAAAGACGCGATTGGCCTGGCGAAGTCGGGCACGGTCTAGGGCGTTCCGGATCGAACGGGCATTGGCAAAGTGCGGCTGCTGCTTGCGAAGGGAGATGTAATCGGCCAAGGCGCAGGCCGCCTGCTCATCCAGCCCGTAGCCCATCTGCCCCACCATGGCCTGGGCAATCTCGAGCAGCTCCTCGTCCTGGTAGTCGGGAAAGTCGATGTGATGGGCAATCCGAGAACTCATGCCAGGGTTGGACTGAAAGAAGGTGTTCATTCGGTCCTTGTAGCCCGCGAGGATGACCACGAGGTCGTCGCGGTTGTTCTCCATGACCTGGAGCATGATCTCAATGGCCTCCTGGCCATAGTCGCGCTCATTCTCTGGCCGGTAGAGGTAATAGGCCTCGTCAATGAACAGCACCCCGCCCATGGCCTTCTTGAGCACCTCTTTGGTCTTGGGCGCTGTGTGACCGATGTACTGGCCCACCAGGTCGTCACGCGTGACACTCACCACATGGCCCTTCCGGACATAGCCCAGCCGGTGCAGGATGGCGGCCATCTTCAGGGCCACCGTGGTCTTGCCCGTGCCAGGGTTGCCGGTAAAGCACATGTGCAAGGAAGGCGTGGCCGCCTCAAGGCCCAGCTGGGCCCGGGCTCGGGAGACCACCAAGAAGGCTGCAATCTCGCGAATGCGCTGTTTCACTGGCTTGAGCCCCACGAGCTCTCGGTCGAGCTCATCGAGAATCTCGGTGACCTGAGACTCCTCGAGAATGGCCTTGAGATCCACGCTCATCAGTAGCGCTCACCTGCAGGCTTGTCGGTCGCATAGGCGTGGGTTGTGTACCGAATCTGCCGGCTGTCCGCCTCCTGCCGCACAAGGCCGAATCCGGGCTCATGCGAGGGCCGCTGAACAATGAAGCTCATGCACATCGACTCCACACCGCGCGTGTTGTCGAAGGCATTGACCTTGATATACACGTTCGAGTTGGCCTTGCGGCAGGCATTGACCTCGAACAGCACCGCCGCGCCATCCTTGATCTCGAACATCGGATTGCCCCACATGTTCCAGTAGGTGTTGCGGGGGTGTGGGTCGTCCGTCCACTCCACCGACAAGGCCCAGCCCTTGTCGATGGCGTAGTCCACCTGTTTGCGAATTTCCTCGTCTGTGAGGTCGGGAAGGAAAGAAAACTGACCTTGCGTGATTCTCATCGTATGCTCCGTTTCCTGGTGAGGCCTGCGATCAGCTGGCGGTGGGTGTGGCGGCGAAGTCGGGGGCGTCTGTCGAGGTGTAGTTGAACTCCACACCCTTCCAAGTCTCCAGCGCCTTCTCAAGTGGCTTGCACCATTTGGCGGCCGCACGAAGGATGTCCGGTCCCTCATTGATGATGTCTCTGCCCTCGTTGCGCGCCTTGATCATGCATTCCAGGCCAACCCGATTGGCAATGGCGCCGGCCTGAATGCCGTCGGGGTGACCAATGGTTCCGCCACCAAACTGAAGGATGCAGTCGTCACCAAACAGTGAAATCAGCTGGTGCATCTGACCCACATGAATGCCGCCCGAGGCCACCGGCATCACCTTCTTGAGGTCGCACCAGTCTTGGTCGAAGAACAGGCCACGCGACAGATCCTGCTTGGTGTATGCGTCGCGGCAGACGTTATAGAAGCCCTGTACCGTCATGGGATCGCCCTCGAGCTTGCCCACCGCCGTGCCCGTGTGCATGTGGTCCACGCCGGCCAGGCGCAGCCACTTGGCAATCACCCGAAATGAGATGCCGTGGTTTCGTTGCCGGGTGTAGGTGCCATGGCCCGCCCGGTGAAGGTGCAGGATCATGTCGTTCTTGCGACACCAGTTGCTCATCGACTGAATACACGTCCAGCCCACGATGAGGTCGATCATGATGATGACGCTGCCGAGCTGCTTGGCGAACTCGGCCCGCTCGTACATGTCCTCCATTGTGGCCGCCGTCACGTTCAAGTAGTGGCCCTTGACTTCGCCGGTATTGGCCTGGGCCTTGTTCACGGCATCCATACAGAAGAGGAAGCGGTCTCGCCAGTGCATGAACGGCTGGGAGTTGATGTTCTCGTCGTCCTTGGTGAAGTCCAGCCCGCCAGTGAGACCCTCATAGACCACGCGGCCGTAGTTTCGGCCCGACAGGCCCAGCTTGGGCTTCATGGTGGCGCCCAGCACCGGGCGGCCGTATTTGTCCAGCCGCTCCCGCTCCACAATGATTCCCGTGGACGGACCCTTGAAGGTCTTCACATAGGCCACAGGAACTCGGATGTCTTCGAGACGGCCCGCCTTCAGCGGCTTGAAAGAGAACACATTCCCGATGAGAGAGGCCGTCATGTTGGCAATCGACCCCTCTTCGAACAGAATGATGTCGTAGGCGACATAGGCAAAATATTGTTGGTCAGTGCCCGTGCCCGGCCCGGTATTGGGAACCGTGTCCACCCGATAGGCCTTGGCCTGATAACTCTCATGCGCGGTGAGCAGATCCGTCCAGACCACTGTCCAGGTGGCGGTCGATGACTCGCCTGCGACGGCGGCAGCGGCCTCCTCCGGATCCACCCCCTCTTGCGGGGTGATGCGAAACAGGCAAATGACATCGGTGTCCTTCGGCGAGTAGTCCGGTCGCCAGTAGCCCATTTGTTTGTACTTCAGAACGCCACCCTTGTAGCGCTCCTTCATGTCGGTGATACGCCCTTCTTGTGCCATGCCGTTCTCCTTGGTTCGGGTCTGTAATGGCACTGTAAAAATTCCAATACTTCAGATAAAGTCACAAAAATTGACCAGAAAAATAAGATCTGCTGAACGTTTAAGCCGTTGAAAAATCTTTCACTTCGCCAACTCCGAATCTTTGTGTCCGCTGCAAAACTCTCGAGCTTTGCCCGGGCGGCCGAAGAGATGCACCTCACCGCGCCAGCGATTTCGATGCAGATCAAAGACCTCGAGGAAGACCTGGGCATGCCGCTCTTTGCCAAGCAAGGACGCGGCGTGGTGCTCACCAGCGCGGGAGAATATTTCTTGGTCTACGCCCGGCGCGTGCTCAACGCGCTCAAGGAGGCGGAGGACATGATGCTCAAGCTGCGCGGCGTCGAGACCGGTACCTTGGACATCGGCCTGGTCAGCACGGCCAAGTACGTGGCACCCCACCTGCTGGCCAAATTTCGTGCGGAGCACCCAGGCATTCGGGTGGTCATTCATGTGCGCAACCGCGATCAGTTGATTGGTCTGCTTCGGGATGGTGAGATCGACGTGGCCATCATGGGCAAGCCGCCCAAAGACCTGGACGTTCGGGCCGAGGCCTTTGCCAACCATCCCCACGGCTTTATCTGCTCCCCCAACCATCCATTGGCCCACGTGAAAGGCCTCAAGCTCTCACAGCTCGATTCCGAGGAGATTCTCATACGAGAGCCCGGCTCTGGCACCCGCGCCGTCATGGAGCACTTCTTCGAGTCTCAGCGGTTTCGGCCACTCTCCACCCTCGAAATGTCGAGCAACGAGACCATCAAGCAGGCTGTCATGGCGGGGCTCGGCATCTCCTTTGTGTCCTTGCACACGGTGGGCCTGGAGACCAAGCATGGTGTGCTCAGCGTGCTGCCTGTCGACGGCACCCCGATCGTTCGCATTTGGCACCTGGTCAATCGCGGTGGCAAGCCGGCCTCGATCGCATCTGAGGCATTCCGTTATTTCATTCTTGAGCAGGGCAATGCCGTGCTCCAGGACCTCTTCGAACCCGAAATCGAGCGACAATGAAGCCCTTGTTTGCCACAAGACACCCCCGCTGAAGAAGGACAACCCATGACCCTCTCCCCCCGCTGGCTCACCAACCAACTCGCCGTGGCCCCCCAGGTCGAACCCGCCGACATGGCCGCGGCCGCAGCCGAGGGCTTTCAATCGGTCATCTGCAACCGACCCGACATGGAGGGCGGCCCTGAGCAGCCCACGCAGGCCAGCGTGGAGGCCGCTGCCCAGGCCGCCGGTTTGTCGTTTGCCTACCTGCCCGTGTCGCCCGCTGGCCAAACGCCCGAGGAGGCGCAGGCCATGGGTGAACTGCTGGGCCGCCTGCCCAAGCCCATCCTGGCCTACTGCCGATCGGGCAACCGCTGCACCAGCCTCATCTCCCTGACCGCACAGCTTGGCCTTCCCATTCCGCGCTAGCCCGCCCAACTGGTTCGCGCCCTGGCGGCAGGACCGACCTGCCGACGCGCGTCTGCTCGACGACGTGGTTGCGGCCGTCATCGTCACGCTGCTGCTCATTCCGCAGAGCCTGGCCTACGCAGTGCTGGCTGGGGTGCCCGCGCACCTGGGCCTTTACGCCAGCATCTTTCCCCTGTTGGCCTACGCCGCATTCGGGCGCAGCCCCGTGCTTGCGGTCGGCCCCGTGGCGCTGACCTCCATCATGACCCTGGATGCGCTGCAGGGCTATGCGGTGCCGGGCAGCCCAGAATGGATCGCGGCGGCCACCTTCCTGGCCTTGGCCTCCGGCGCCCTGCTCTTTGCCATGGGGGCCCTGCGGCTGGGCTTTCTGGCCCAACTCCTGAGCCACCCGGTGATGAGTGGCTTTGTCTCGGGCACCGCCATCCTCATCATGCTCGGTCAGCTCAAGACCCTCACCGGCATCCCGGTGCAAGGCCAGACGGCCCAGGAGCTTCTCCACAGCCTCGCACTCGGTCTCATGCAATTCGAGCCGCTGACCCTCTCCATTGGCCTGGCAAGCCTCCTGCTGATTGTGCTGGGCCGTCGATTCATTCGGCCCTGGCTCGCACGGCAGCCCATCCCAAGGGCCACAGCCGAGCTGCTCGGCCGGGCCGTGCCGCTGGTCGTGGTGGCGCTGGCCACTGTTGTCTTAATGCTAAGCGGCATGGCCTCGGAAACACGCACCGTGGGCAGCATTCCGAGTGGCCTGCCCAGCATCGGCCTGCCCGCCCTCGATATTCAAGGGCTCCAGGGCCTGCTGCTCTCGGCGGCACTCATTGGGCTGGTTGGCTTCATTGAGAGCGTCTCCATGGCCCAGACCATGGCGCGGCGTTTCAAGGTGCCCGTGGACCCAGACGCAGAGCTGCGTGGCCTGGGGGCCGCCAACCTCACGTCTGGACTGATCGGCGCCTTTCCGGTGACGGGGGGCCTCACCCGCACGGTGGTCAACATCGAGGCGGGTGCCCGCTCGCCGGTCTCTAGCATTCTGTCGGCCGGCCTGCTTCTGGTGGTGCTGCTCGGCGCCGGCGACCTGCTCCATGACATGCCACTGGCCGCCCTGGCCGCCCTCATCATCGTGGCCGTCTCAACCCTCATTGACATCAAGGCCCTGCAGCACGCATGGCAGTTCGACCGCATCGACGCCACCAGCTGGCTGATCACCTTCTTTGGCGTGCTCATGCTCGGGCTGGAGACCGGCATTGTCATGGGGATTGTGCTGTCGGCCAGCGGCATTCTGTGGCGCTTGAGCCGGCCACACATCGCTGTGCTGGGGCGCATTCCAGGCACTGAGCACTTTCGAAACGTGAATCGGCATCATGTGGAAACGCTTGCAGACGTACTGTTCTTGCGCGTAGACGGCAACCTGTTCTTCGGCAACTGGGTGCGCATTCGAGAGGGCATCGACGCCGCGATGGAGGCCCACGCAGGCAACATCAATCACCTGGTGCTCAACCTGGCCAGCGTGAGCGACATCGACACCACAGCCCTGGAGGGGATGATTCGGCTCCAAGACGACCTGGAGGCCGATGGCATTCGCCTGTGCCTGGCGGAAATTCGGGGGCCTGTGGGCGACAAACTTGCCGGCCAAGCCCTCCAGGCGCCCATATTTCTCTCCAGCCACGATGCCTTCGAAGCCTTGGCGGGAAAACCCGATTGACCGGCTGGCGCCCTCAAGACCACACTCCTTGCCAACAAAACGATGTCGCAAGCGGTCAAGGGAGGCCCTCATGGCAGACGGTGCAGACCAGTCGGACACACAACGCAGAGAGCTGCTTCACAGCATTGCCTGCCTGAGCGGGGCCGCCTTGGCCCTTCAGCACACGCCTGGCTTGGCCTCGGCGCCGCGCCCCGAAAAGCACTACGGGCCCGCGCTGCTGGTGAATGAATTTGGAGACCCCATCCGCGCCAGTCGTCTCGCAGAGGCCGAGCCATGGGTGTTCAACTATCCCTTCCAGGGCACGCCCGCATTCCTCATTCGCCTTCCCCAGCCGGTGGCGCGCACCAGCCTGAAGACCGCCAAGGGGGCCAGCTACGACTCGGCAGCCGGCATTGGCGAGAAGGGCAACATCGTGGCCTATTCCGCCATCTGTGCCCACAAGATGATGTACCCCACACCGGCCATCAGCTTCATCGGATTTCGCCCGGGATTCAAAAACGAGCCCGAGCAGGTGATTCACTGCTGCGGAGACAATTCACGCTACGACCCAGCCAAGGGCGCCCGTGTCTTGGCGGGCCCAGCCGAACAGCCATTGGCCACCATCCTGCTTCGGTGGGACCCAAAGACCGACCATCTCACTGCTGTGGGCACCGCCGGTGGCGAAATGTTCGATGCATTCTTTGAGAAGTACGCCTTCAAGCTCGCGCTCGACAACGGGCCCAAGGCAAGCCATCTCTGTGAAAAGACCACGCTGGCCAGGCCCATGAAGGCCTACAGCCGGCAGGTTCAAACCTGCAAGGCCTGAACATTTGCGCCAATAGGCTTGTATCCTTGGGCTTACTGAACCTCAAGGAGCCCGACATGACCGCTTGCTGCAAATCCACACCCAGCCCCTCGGCTGGGCGCTTCTCGCAGGGCACCGCTGGCTTCGCATTGATCGCCATGCTCTGCGCCATCATGGCCTCAGCAGCCCATGCGCGGGATGAACGGCTCTCGGGAAAGCCAGGCCCCAAGCGTGAGATGAACTGCAACATCACCGAACGCGTCAAAAACAAAAACCGAAGCACCACCTGCGTCTACAAATGCCCGGACGGCGGCACCGAGAGCGCCTCTGTCGACGAAGGATTCTCCTGCCCTGCCGTGGTGAACGTCCTGCGCAAGTAACAGCGAGGTCGTCATGCGACTGCTGCCCGAGATCAACCGAGCCGGGTTTCGCGCTTGGTATGAGGGGCAGCTCGCAGGCGGGTTCGGGTTCATCGCCCTGGGCCTCCTGCTGATCGTCGGCGGCGCGGCCTTTCTCGAGGCCTGGCTGGGGCACCTAAGCATGCTCGACGACCTGGTCTTCGCAGGCTCATCGTTTATCTGCCTCGGCTGTGGGGGCTACTGTTGGATCAAGGCTGCAGAGCGAATTGGCGCTGCAGAGCACCTGGCCCAGCAGGCTGTTTGCACCGCGTGCAAATCCTATGGCCGCCTCGATGTGCTGTCAGAAGTGCGACTACGGCAGAGCGTTCGGCTGCAGGCACAGTGCCGGAAGTGCAACAACCAGTGGCCTCTCGAGCTTTGAGGCTCGGAAGCCCGAAGGACTATCGGACTTCTAAGAGCTCCACATGGAACATGAGGGCTGCATTTGGAGGAATCACACCACCAGCACCACGCGAGCCGTAGCCCATGTCCGGCGGAATGATGAGGGTGCGCTTGCCGCCCACCTTCATGCCAGCCACACCCTTGTCCCAGCCTTGAATCACTCGGCCCGCGCCCAAAGGAAACGAGAACGGGCTGCCGCGGTCGACCGAGCTGTCGAACTTCTTGCCCTTGCCCTCGGGCTTGCTGGGGTCATAGAGCCAGCCTGTGTAGTGAACCACCACGGGCTTTCCTGCAACCGCCTCAGCCCCTTTGCCGACCGCATGGTCGATGGTGGAAAGGCTGGCCAGCGGCAGCGGCGGAAGGGGGTTGGACATGGCAGGGCCTGTGTTGAGGAGCGTCGCAGACGCAACAATGAGAAGATTTCGGATGACTGGATTCATGGACGGAATCTTAACCGCAAATGAACCCGGCCAAGCAGCCCACCTGAGGGGATCGGCCCTCCTGCCAGGAAAGGACACAGCCATGATCATCATTGGAAATCTGCTGGTCACCGTGCCTCGATGGGCGGACCAGGAAGACCCACTCCTTGTTGGACTCCGGCAGTCGGCCAAGAAGCATTGGGTCGATGTGTTCGATGCACCCGCCCAGCTTTACAAGCCCATGCCCGAGACAGCCCAGGGCCGCGCCGTGCGAGACCTTGACGACTGGGATGAGCCCAGCGATGCACGCGAATGTGTGGTGGTCTGCGTGAATCGCCAGGCCTCTCAGGCCCTTGCAAAGAACCGGCTGGTGATCGAGGCCCTCCAGCGCCGGCGCAACAAGCTTCGTTTTGCCGCCATTGGCCCGGAGACCGCGCATGACTTCGCGCGCACCTTGGGAAAGCTCGACATTGCCAGCATCACCGCAGACCAAGTGCTCACACCCGATGTCTCTGGCCGCCTCGACGACCTGGCGGCGCGCCTGCTGGGCCGCGTGAAGCTTGGCACCCTCATCATTGCCTTGGGCATTGCCGAGGACCACACGGACTTCTCACAAAAGCTGATTTCCGGCGGCCTTCGTCTGGTGCGCATGCCCATCTACACCGCCATCGCTCAGGACATGATCCGGCTGCCTGACTCCAAGGCACCGTGGTATGTGTTGGTGTCGGCCTTTGGCTTCATGGCACCCACCATTGCGGCGCTTGCTGCCCAAGGAATCGCGGCGGACCGCATGGTGTGGATGGGGCCCTCCACCAGCGAGGCCAGGGCCAGGCGGGCCTATCCGACTGCTCAGTGGATCTCTTTGCGAGGCTCGAGTCCGGAGGACTTCATTGCGGAGGACATCTTGGAAAAAATCATGAACGAAGACTAAGCCGCTCGATCCGGTCGATAAAACTCTGCTTTTCTCTAAGGAAATTTTTGGGTTTTGCAACTTTCGATGCCGTTCCGGCTCGAAGCGAGGTCTACCTCCCCTCAGAACCAATTAAAACTAGAAAGATCCCATGTCTCCAGAAACACAGGTCGTGGCCTCCATCATTTTCGCCCTGGCCATACTCCACACCTTTTCCGTCAAATACGTCGAGCGGCTCGCCCATCATTTCCCGCAGCACCACGGCATCCTGCACTTCTTCGCGGAGATCGAGTGTGTCTTTGGGATCTGGGCCTTCGTTTTATTTGCCACGCTCATCAGCATGGAGGGCCTGAGCCCAGCCATGGCCTACATCGATGGCCGCAATTACACCGAGCCTCTGTTCGTCTTTGCCATCATGGTTGTGGCCGGCAGTCGGCCCATTCTCTACGCAGCCCAGGCCTTTGTCTCAGCCATCGCCAACCGCCTGCCAATGAACAGTGCCCTTGCGCACTACCTGGTCATCATGACGGTCATCCCGCTGCTGGGGTCATTCATCACAGAGCCCGCCGCCATGACACTCGCCGCCTTCATGCTGCTTCGAATCCTCAGAAGCAGCATGAGTGCCCGACTGCTTTACGCCAGCATTGGCGTGCTGTTTGTCAACATTTCAATCGGCGGAACCCTCACGCATTTTGCCGCGCCGCCCGTGCTCATGGTTGCTGCCACCTGGAATTGGGACACCGCCTTCATGCTCTCGAACTTCGGATGGAAGTCTGCGCTGGCCGTGGCCATCAATGGCGGGCTGGTGAGCTATGTCTTTCGAAAGGAACTCGTTTCGGCCTCGCAGCTCGCGGCCGGCCCTGGTGAGCAGGCTCCCTCCATTCCAGCGGTGCCAGGCGCCTTCATCGTCCTTCACCTGGCACTGATCGCCGCAATCGTCTTTTTTGCACATCACCCGGCCATCTTCATGGGCATCTTGCTCATGTTCCTTGCGATTGCCGCCGCCTATCCGCAGCATCAAGACCGGCTCATCCTGCGCGAGGGCCTGCTTGTGGGCTTCTTCCTGGCGGGGCTCGTGGTGATTGGTGGAATGCAGGCCTGGTGGCTGCAGCCGTTGCTCACCGAGATGTCGCCCTCGGCAGTCTTCTTCGGGGCCGCTGGCCTCACAGCCTTCACCGACAATGCCGCCCTGACCTACCTCGGATCGCTGGTCGAGGGCCTGACCGACGAGTTCAAATATGCGCTGGTGGCTGGTGCAGTGGCGGGCGGTGGCCTCACCGTGATTGCGAACGCTCCCAACCCTGCCGGCGCCACCCTCTTGAAGTCACGGTTCGAGGGGCAGATGATCCAGCCGCTCGGGCTGCTGATGGGCGCGTTGCTGCCCACGGCCATTGCCATCATTTGCCTCAAGTACCTCTGAGGCCTGCATGCAAGGCGTTGCTGGTGCCCGGAGCGGGAATCGAACCCGCACGCCTTGCGGCTCGGGATTTTAAGTCCCGTACGTCTACCAATTTCGTCATCCGGGCAGTGCCCACTGATGTTACCGCGGACTAGACCGTGATCACCATCTGCGGGTCGAACAGGGGGTTCTCCCAGCGAAGATCCTCATAGGTTTTCGCACTTCCCATGCCCTGGGCGTAGCTGCCAGGGTTTGTCACCACGCGGCATCCGGCCACGGTGTAGTCGAAGCTGTCGTGCACGTGGCCATGAATCCACAACTGCGCCTTGGCCAACAGCGGTGAGAGATCGGAGATAAAGCCGGCGTTGCAGGGGTCGTCTGCGAAACGCGAATGCACGCTCTGCGGATGCGGTCCGTGGTGGGTCACGACCACGGTGGGCCCATCGAAATCCTCATCGAGTTTAGAGGCGAGCCATGCACGATCCTGCTGATGGAGCGCAAGTGCCCGAGCCGCAGAGAAGCCCTCGCCAGGGCTCGAGACCCCCATGATCTTGCGATGATCGGCCAGCCGCGCCTCGCAGGCCCTCATGGCCCGAGGCTTCTGGTCGGGACCGTTGAGTTCGTAGTCCGTCCAGAGCACGCAGCCCAAGAAACGCACGCCCTGATAAACCCACTCTGATCGATCGAGTACGACCACGGCCGTGTTGAGTGCCGCTTTCTTGATCATGGTCAAGGTCTGATCGACAGTGTGTTCATAGAATTCGTGGTTACCGGGAACATAGAGCACTGGATGCGGCCACTGTCCGAAATGCTCAATCGCCTTGGCCCCGTTGTGAATGTCGCCGGCCAGCACCATGACATCGGCCCAGGGCGTGTAGAGCCGAGAGACCCGGATGGCAGCCGGAAACTTTCGATGCAGGAATTCGAGGTGAAGGTCGGAGGCGAGATGCAGGTTCATAAAAATCAAACTCGGTGAGCACCGCTACACTTAACGGAAGAATATTCAAAGAAAAGCAAATAAATCGCCATGAGTGAGACCACACAAGTTGTTGCTGCGACCCTTTTCGCCATCGCCATTTTGCATACCTTCTCCGCCAGTGCATTCCACAGGCTCGGCCATCGGTATCCGAAGCACGACGGACTTTTCCACATTCTCGGTGAGGTCGAGGCCGTTTTTGGCATTTGGTCGATCATTCTGTTTGGGTATCTCATTTACGCGGAGGGCTTCGGCAAGGCCGTAGACTACGCCGACTCACGCAACTACACCGAACCCCTCTTTGTCTTCACCATCATGGTGGTGGCCGCCAGCAAGCCCGTCATGTTCGCGGCCAAGCAGGTTGTGGAGTATCTGTCTGGGCACCTGCCCATGGACAAGGCGACCTCTCGCTACCTGGTGATCATGACCGTGGTGCCCCTACTGGGCTCACTCATCACGGAGCCCGCTGCAATGACCCTGGCGGCTCTCATGCTGCTGAAGTTCTTCCACAAGGACACGCCAACCCTCTTTAAATACGCCACGATTGGCACCTTGTTTGTGAATGTCTCCATCGGTGGCGCCCTCACCCACTTCGCAGCGCCGCCCATTCTCATGGTGGCCTCCACCTGGAATTGGGACACTGCCTACGTCTTCACACATCTGGGCTGGAAGGCCGCCATCGCGGTCTTCATCAATGGAAGCTTGCTCACGGTATTGGTACGAAAGACGCTCATCGCCCATGCGGCACGTGAGGCCTCGGAATCCGCACAAGACCAGGCGGATGCGCATGCTGCGGCTGCCGTGCCGCTTCCCATCGTGCTGCTGCACCTCCTTCTGGTGGCTGGCGTGGTGCTCTTTGCCCACCACTCCCCAGTCTTCTTGGCCATCCTGCTGGTCTTTCTTGGCATTGCCACCGCCTACCCACAATTCCAAGACCGCCTGATCATCAAAGAGGCGCTCATGGTGGGCTTTTTCTTGGCCGGTCTGGTCGTCTTGGGTGGTATGCAGGCCTGGTGGCTTCAACCATTGCTCACCAAGATGAGTCCAGACGCGGTTTACTTCGGCGCCACGGCCCTGACCGCCGTCACGGACAATGCGGCCCTGACCTACCTCGGCTCTCTCGTTGAAGGCCTCAGCGAGGAATTTAAATACGCCTTGGTGGCGGGCGCGCTCACGGGCGGCGGCCTCACGATCATCGCCAACGCCCCCAACCCAGCAGGCGCCTCCATTCTCAAGGGCCGCTTCGATGGTGGGTCCGTGAACCCAGGGCTCCTGTTCATCGCTGCGCTTGGACCGACCATCGTGACCATTCTTTGCTTCAAGCTGTTGCCGCTCACCCTCTGAGCCGCAACAGCTGGCCTGCCTAGAGCCGCAGGTCCATCGACACCGCAGACCTCAGCCTCGAGAGGTCGTCGAGGGCCACCCGCAGCGCCTCGAGCTCATGCAGGCTTAGAGGGTCCAGCGCCAGGGCATTGGGGTTGTCGCGTCCCTGGAGTTGCGCCCGCAGCCGATAACGCTGGGCCAGGTCGAAGGCCTCCCGAATGGCCTGCGACTCACTGAGCTGGAGCTTTCCTGCCTTCTGAAGTGCGGCCAAGCGCCCGTCGGTGGACGTGATGGCAACGCCATTCATGAGGGCGAGCACCCGAGTCCAGGCCACCACCGGCGCCGTGCCAGACTTCTTGATGTCCAGCTGCGGCGGTGAGAGCCAGTCAGCCCGAATATTTCGGCTGCGAAGCCAGCGCGCCAGGGCGGAGAAGAACACCGGGTTGGGCAGCTCACCCACACCATTGCGCGTGGCGTCCTGGGCCATGGCACGAAGAAATGCGGGGTGCCGTTGAACTTCATCGGTGACCCAAGACCGCAGCGACCCCACAAGCTCTCGGTCGCCGTAGAGGGCGCGGAAGTCGAGGAAAATGTGGGCATCCAGGATTCGCTCGGGGCTTGGCCGCTCGAACCACTCATGGAGCGCAGCGCGCCAGTCCGCCAGCGGCCGGCACCACTTGGCATGCTGGGCCATGACGCCACCCTTGCACAGTGGAAAGCCCACGGCATCGAGACCCTCATTGACCGCCCTGGCAAAGTTTTGAAAGAGAGGCGCCAAGACCTCATCACCATCAAAGACAATGGCGTTGTCTTGGTCGGTGGCGATGGTCTGCTCATCGCGACCCTCCGAGCCCAGGGCCAGCCAGGCCCAGGGCACCGTGGGTGGGGCCATGACTTGGGAGTCTGCTCGAACCAGATCAATGACCCGAACGGTCATGGCGTCGTTCAAGTGGCTCATGAGCTTGGCCACCGCGGTGGCCGAAAGGCCCTCTTGAAAGAGACGCTGCGCCAGCCGGCGAATGTCTTGGCCAACAGCTGCCAACTCAGGGAAAGAGGCAGCATGGGAAATCATGGCCGAGAGGCTTCGAAGGCTCTGACGCTGATGGGCCATGAGGTCGCTCTCGGACAGCACGCCCACCAGCCGGCCATCGTAATCGAGCACAGGCAGGTGCCGAATGCCATGCGAGGCCATCTGGATCATGGCCTCCAGAACGGTCTGGTGGGTTGGCGCACAGATCACGTCCTTTGACATCACCTGTTCAATCGGTGTCTGCAGGTCTACGCTGGGCAGGATGATGCGACTGATCAGGTCGTACCGGGTCAGAATGCCCATGGGCGCGGCCTTGTCGTCCACCACCACAATGGAGCCCACACGGCCCGAGTGCATCTGCTGAAATACAACCCGCAGGGGGGCATCTGGGGGACAGGTCAGAGGCCTTCGCCGGATCAACTGGCCGATCTGGGTCTCTGGGCCCATCAGGCTCAGATCTTTTTGCAGTGCATCATCCAATGGCTTTCCCTAGGCAATTTCGACTAGACAACGTGGGTGTCACGCGGTACTGTCTGCAAAATTTTAATAACAATGAGGGGACAACGGTTGATCGACCTGGTCGTCATCTTGAAGGGACTCGTAGAATTCACTGGCCTCATGCTGCTCGGTCAGGGTTTTGTTTATCTGCTGAGTTTTGGCCGCCACGAGCACAACGCGGTCTACAAGATGTTCACGATCCTAACCAGCCCGGTTGTGAAGGCCGCGCGAGTCATCACCCCCCGCCAGGTGGCAGACAGACACATTCCCGTGGTGGGCTTTTTCTTGCTCTTCTGGGTCTGGTTCGCACTCACCATGGCCAAGGCCTCCATGATCCTGCCGCCTGTGCAGGCCTCGGGGGTCACGCCTTGAAGCTGCTGCGCTGCTTCTTCAACAAGAAGGTGGGCATTTGGGCCGGCGTGTTTGGCCAAGACGAGATCGCTGCCGACTACTGGATTCGTGCCGCGGAACTCGAGTCATCGCCAGCTGCCATGGCCACCAGTCTCATCACGGCGGCCAATCACCTCACCATTGCCAAGAAGCTTCCCGAGTCGGAGGCCGTGCTGCGCAGAAGCATTGAGATTGATGCCACCCAAGCACCCGCCTGGTTCAACCTTGGCTTTCTCATTCAAAAGCGCAATGCCCACGAGGAGGCACTGGAGGCCTTCGACCAGGCCATTCGCCACGATATCCGCCTGGACCGCGCCCACTACGGACGCGCCCTCTCTCTCATGGCCCTCGACCGCAACACGGAGGCCAAGGCCTCTTTGGAGCGCACTGTCGACCTCCAGCCCATGAGCCCCTACGGCTACTACCACCTGGCCCACCTCCAATTTCGCATGGGCGATGAAAAGGCCTATCGAAAAACCACCCGAAAGCTGCACACCTTTGAGCCCAAGCTCGCTGTGCAGCTACAAACCGAAACCGGCGTCGATGCCGGCGTGACAGACCCCTTCGACAGACTGCGTTGAATTCGATTGATGAAACGGCGGGACAAGCCGGTTTTTTCTTAATGGAGGATGTATGCAACTGACGGAACGACATCTCGCCTACTGGCGAGCGCTGCTCAAGAAGACCGGTCTCTTGCTGGCCATCTGGTTTGTAGTCACCTTCGTGGTGGGCTACAACGCAGAGAGCCTGACATTTGACTTCTTCGGCTGGCCCTTCTCCTTCTGGATGGGAGCCCAAGGCGCATTGATCGTGTATGTGCTCATTATTTGGTACTACGCACGCTCAATGAACCAAATCGACAAAGAATTCGGCGTCGCCGAGGCGGAGGAAGACTAATGGCTACTCTCGATTCTCACAGCATGGAAGCCAAGTCGCAGAAGGCCTTCACCGCGCAGCTGAAGAAGGTCTACGGCTTCTACACCGGCGGCTTCATCGGTTTCTGCATCCTGTTGGCCATTGCGGAGCAGATGGGCCTCTCACGGGCCGGCATCGGCTATGTGTTCCTCGGCGCCACCGTGTTGCTCTATGCCGGCATCGGCATCATGAGCCGCACGAACGACGCGGATGAATACTATGTGGCCGGTCGTCGCGTGCCTGCCGTCTTCAACGGCATGGCCACCGGCGCCGACTGGATGTCCGCGGCCTCGTTCATCGGCATGGCGGGTGGTCTGTACGCCGGTGGTTACGGCGGCCTGGCCTTCCTGATGGGCTGGACGGGCGGCTACGTGTTGGTTGCCATGTTCCTGGCGCCGTTCCTTCGCAAGTTCGGTCAGTTCACCATTCCCGACTTTCTCGGGGCCCGTTACGGTGGCACCACACCACGCCTCATCGGTGTGGCCATTGCCATCCTCTGCTCCTTCACCTACGTGGTGGCGCAGATCTACGGCGTGGGTCTGATCACGACCCGTCTCACCGGCGTGTCGTTTGAGGTGGGTGTGTTCCTTGGCCTCGGCGGCATTCTGGTCTGCTCGTTCCTGGGCGGCATGAAGGCGGTGACCTGGACGCAGGTGGCCCAGTACATCATCCTGATCATTGCCTACATGATCCCGGTGGTCTGGCTGTCGGTGAAGCAAACCGGCTTCCCCATCCCTCAACTGATCTATGGCCAGCAACTCCAGAAGGTCACGGCGCTCGAGAACAAGATCAACGCCGATCCGAAAGAACTGGAAGTTCGTCAGATCTTCAAGGACCGCGCGGCTGCTGCCACCGAGAAGCTGAAGGACGTGCCCGCCTCTTACGCAGCTGACAAGGCTGCGGCCGAGGCCAAAGTGGCTGCTGCCAAGGGCGATGCGGCTGCATTGGCTGCTGCAGAGGCTGCACTGGCCAAATTCCCCGCAGACGAGGCCGCCTACACCAAGGGCCTGAATGCTGAGAAAGGCCTGGCTGCCCGTGCCAACCCACCCCGTCCCCATGCTGCTGCATTCCCCGGCAAGGATGAGGCCGCCAAGGACAAGGCCCGACGCAACTTCCTGGCCCTGATCTTCTGCCTCATGGTGGGTACGGCGGCACTGCCACACATCCTGATGCGGTTCTACACCACGCCGTCTGTGCGTGAGGCCCGCAACTCGGTGACCTGGTCGTTGTTCTTCATCTTCCTGCTCTACTTCACGGCGCCTGCTTTGGCCGTGCTGGTGAAGTTCACGATGTACAACGATGTGGTGGGTACATCCTTCAGTGCGCTGCCCGCCTGGGTTGCAAACTGGAAGGCGGTTGATCCCGGCCTGCTCTCCGTGGTGGACGTCAACCTCGATGGCATCGTGCAGTTGTCCGAAATCAAGATCGGCAACGACATCGTGGTGCTGGCCACGCCAGAGATTGCCGGCCTGCCCTATGTGGTCTCGGGCATGGTGGCCGCGGGTGGTCTGGCTGCTGCCCTGTCGACCGCCGATGGCCTGCTGCTCACCATGGCCAATGCGCTCTCCCACGACGTCTACTACAAGACCATCGACCCGAACGCACCGGTGTCACGCCGCGTGATGATCTCGAAGTCGATGCTCCTGATTGTGGCCGTCTTGGCTGCCTTGGTGGCACAACAGAAGCCTGCCGACATCCTGTTCCTCGTGGGCGCGGCCTTCTCCTTCGCTGCGGCTGGGTTCTTCCCTGCCCTCGTGCTGGGGATCTTCTGGAAGCGCACCACGGGCATTGCCGCAAGCCTGGGCATGCTCGCCGGCATCGGCATCTGCTTCTACTACATGTCGCTCAACCAGCCCTGGCTGCGTGAGGTGTTCTACGGCATCGCCCGTAGCGTGCCCACCGCGCCCACCGAGTGGTTCGGGATCTCCGCGATTTCTGCGGGCATCTTCGGCATCCCCTTGGGCTTTGCAGTGATCATCATCGTGAGCCTCATCACCCCGGCCCCAAGCCGTGAGGTGCAGGACATGGTCTCCCAGGTTCGGTATCCCGACCTGAAGATGGCCTAATCCGTCAGAGGTGCTTCACCAAAGCCCGTGCAGCGATGCACGGGCTTTTTTTATGGCTGAAAGGAAAAGGGCGCGGACCCCGCTGGCAAGGCGCCCGACCGCTTGGGGAAACTGGTTTAAATGTCAGCCAGGGGTATGAGGGCCGTGGCCGGCATGGCACCGGTGTGGCCCATGCGGGCAATGAGGTGGTCCAGGTGGCCTTCGAGCACCTGACAAGACGCCACCGGCATTTCTGCCAGGGCCTGCACCAGC
>CAZPRT010000008.1:0-25345 GCA_964589205.1 uncultured Bordetella sp.
GCATCCAAGGGTCCGCCCAGGGCAAGCCAGGCCGGCTGATGGGAGGCACCAATGAAGCTGCCCGCAATGAAGGTCGGCAGCACCACCCATGACAGGGCGGCTCCCTCGCCGGCCCGGTTGAGGCTTCCCGATCCGCAGCCGTCGGCCACCTGCATGGCCACACCAAAGACGAAGGCGCCAAGCAGCAGGCTCCAACTGATCGGGGCGACGGCACCAACGATTTCAGTGGGGTAGAGGCTCAGCAGCGGCAGGGCCACTGCGGAGGCCACGCCCATGAGCAGCATCTGGCCAGTGATGCCGGCTGCCTCACGCCGGAGAATGAAGTGTCGCCAGCCGGAGGTGAAGCCGAATCGGCAGGCTTGAAGGATGAGGCCAAAGCCGATGCCGATGAGGACCAGAAGGCCTGCCTGCAGCCCCGCCAGGAAGATCACCACCAGCACACCAACAAGGCCCAGCAGCACCAGGCTGGGTTTTCGCAATCGGGTCATGGGTGACTAGCGTTGAATGCCGGTTCCTTTGGCTTGCCACAGCAGCGCCGTGGCGCGGCTGGGCTCGTTGTCCATCGGCAGCCCGGCCTGGCTCCAGCCCACGATCGATTCGGCATACATCAGCGTGTTGGCCTGGCCGAGCACCTCCGAGAGAATAAACCAGTTGGTGGCAGCCCAATGGCCCGTGTTGCAGAACTGCACGGTGGGCTGCTGCAGAACCCCCTCGCGCTTGGCCACAGCCAAGAGTTTCTCTTTGGTGAGCAGCCGACCCGTGTTGGGTATGAACCATTCCTCGGAGTCGAGCCATTTGGCCTGCGCGATCGTGCCCCATCGGGCGGCCGAGGCGTGGCGCATCTGGCCCAGGAAGAAGTCTTCAGGGCGTGCATCGACAAAGACAGGCCGCTGGCCTGTAGGCTGAGCGGCAAGTTTCTGTGCCTGGGCTGTGGACACCAACAATTGCTCGTTGTAACGCAGGCTGCCTGCCAAGGTCTGGGGGCGCCGCTTCTTTGCCTCTCCGGTCTCCAGCGGGAGTTTGGCCGCCATCCAGGCCCCGAGTCCACCATCGAGCACGGCCAGGTCTTTGAAGCCAGCGGCCTTCAGCGTCCAGTAGATGCGTGCCACGCCTCCGAACTCGGTGGCATCCGAGCCGGAACCGGCCAGCACCAAGGCATCGGAGGGCCCGATCCCCAGAGGCGACAAGAGCGCCTCGAGTTGTGCCATGGGAAGCACTGCACCGGGGGCCTCCTTGGGGCCTCGGAAGCTGGAGTAGGGCAGCGCAAGGGCACCCGGGATGTGTCCCGCCGTGAAGTTCGGCGTCTTCTGGTCGGTCTGGAGCAGCTCTCGCGTGTCGAGCACGACGACGCGCTTGGCCTGAAGAAGGCCCTGAAGTTGTTGGACAGAGACCACGGGGCCTGGCAGGGTCTTGGCCTCAAGGGCGGTGCTGGTGAGGCCTGCGGCCATGCCGAGCAGGCCAATCAGCCCGAAAAGGGCGCGACGAATGGGGGAGTGGAGATT
The DNA here is from genome assembly GCA_964589205.1 of uncultured Bordetella sp. Classification (GTDB taxonomy): domain Bacteria; phylum Pseudomonadota; class Gammaproteobacteria; order Burkholderiales; family Burkholderiaceae_A; genus Hahnella. Next base: position 1,503 of record CAZPRT010000008.1, read on the forward strand.
GTTCATGGCCGCCACTTTAGCGCGTTGTCTGCTGCGGGCTTTTGACTTCTGGCCATAAGGTTATGAACCGGTCTCAATGGAATAGGATCTTCACATGGTGCAAAACGCGTTCTTGGGTGGTGGCTGCTTCTGGTGTTTGGAGGCTGTCTTTCAGCGGGCCAAAGGGGTTCGCGCCGTAACCTCGGGCTACATGGGTGGCCACGTGGATCGGCCGTCATATGAGGCCGTGTGTGGTGGCCGAACAGGCCATGCCGAGGTGGTGCAGGTGGCCTTCGACCCCACCGAAACCAGCTACGAGGCCATCCTCGATCTCTTTTTTCTGATCCACGACCCCACCACGCCCAATCAGCAGGGCAACGACGTGGGCCCGCAATACCGCTCGATCATCTTTGCAGTGGGGCCGGAGCAGGCCGCCGCCGCGGCGCAGGCCTGTCAGGCCTATGCGCAGTCACATCCGTCGGCCGATCCGGTGGTCACGGAGATCGTGACCATTGCAGAGGCCGACTGGCAGGGCCACGGTCCGCTCGCCCATCGGTTCTTTCCGGCCGAGGACCATCACCAGAATTACTTCCAGACGCACCCGAACCAAGGCTACTGCGCCTTTGTGGTGGCCCCCAAGGTGATCAAGGCCGAACGGGAGCGACCCGCGCTCATGTGCAACGCTCCCTAGCGCACGCTTCAGGGATCAAGGCGCCAGGCGCGACACGAGCCAGCGCTCATCGAGCTGGCTCCAACGGTATTCCAGACGGTCGTGCAGCCGAGAGCGTCGGCCTTGCCAGAACTCAGCCCGGTCTGGCTGCAGCCGATAGCCGCCCCAGTCGGCGGGCCGAGGCGGGCTGTCTCCGAATTGGGCCTTCATTGCCTCGTGCTGGGTTTCGAGCCATTGGCGGTTTGGGATGACCTGACTCTGCGGCGAGGCCCAGGCCCCGAGCTTGCTGCCCACCGGGCGCTCCTTGTAATAGGCGTCTGAATCGGCCGCTGCCAATTTCTCCACCCGCCCTTCGATTCGAACCTGTCGCTCCAGTGCGGCCCAGTAGAAGGTCAGGCTCGCCCAGGGGTTGGCCAGCAGTGCGAGGCCTTTCTGTGAACGGTAGTTCGTGAAGAAGGTCACCCCCCGGGCGTCGACGCCGCGCGCCAAGACAATGCGAGCCGATGGCCTGCCGTTGGATGCAACGGTGGACAAGGTCATGGCGTTGGGCTCCTGGATTTGAGAGGCAATGGCTGCCTGCAGCCAGGTCTGAAGTTGGTCCAGCGGGTTGTCCGCGATGTCATCGACATCCAGGCTGGCCAGGGCATAGTCGTTTCGAATCTTGGTGATGTCTGTGCTCATGGGTAAACTTTACGCATGTCCAACGAAAATCCAAAGAATGTCCTCGGTGGGGAATTGCAGCCCTGTGGCCTGGATCCCGTCACCGGCTTTTACCGGGATGGCTGCTGCAACACCAGTGAAGAGGATTTTGGTCGGCACACCGTCTGTGCCGTGATGACGGAGCCATTCTTGGTCTTCTCTGCCGAGCGGGGCAACGACCTCTCCACCCCGCGGCCGGAGTTCCGCTTTCCCGGTCTCAAGCCCGGCGATCGTTGGTGTGTCTGTGCTGGCCGTTGGCGAGAGGCGGCTGATGCAGGCGTGGCCCCGCCGGTGGTGTTGGAGGCCACCCATGAGAAGGCACTTGAACTGCTTGCCCTGGCCGACCTTGAATACCACGCCCTGCAACTGAACTAGACACCCCAAGGTGTTGAGGCGGCTGCCTCGGCGATAATGTCGGCATGGAATTTGAGATCTTGCCGGTCACGGCCTTTTCGCAGAACTGCTCGCTGATCACCTGTCCCAAGACGCGCCGCGCGGCATTCGTCGACCCAGGCGGCGACATCGATCACCTGGAGGCCGTCGCCACGGAAGCGGGTGTGGTCGTTGAGAAAATTCTCCTCACCCATGGCCACATCGACCACTGCGGAGAGGCCGCCATGCTGGCCAGGCGGCTGGGGGTGCCCATCGAGGGGCCGCATCGGGACGACGATTTCTGGATCTCGCAGCTCCCCGCCCAGGGGAAGATGTTCGGCTTCCCACCGCTGGAGGCCTTCACACCCGATCGTTGGCTGGACGATGGCGACACCGTGATGGTCGGTGAGCAGGCCTTGGAGGTCATTCATTGCCCCGGTCACACGCCTGGTCACGTGGTCTTCTTTCACCTTGGAGAGCGCCTGGCCTTCGTGGGCGATGTCCTGTTTGCCGGCTCGATTGGCCGAACCGATTTTCCCCGCGGCAACCATGCCGACCTCATCGAGGCCATCAAGTCACGGCTCTTCCCGCTGGGCGACGACATTGCCTTTGTGCCGGGCCATGGCCCCATGAGCACCTTCGGTGAAGAGCGCCTTCACAACCCTTTCGTTCGAGATTGATAAGACCTGCCCATGGCCACTTACCGCACCGAGACTGTCACGAGCGTGACCCACTGGAACGAGACCCTGTTCTCGTTTACCACCAGCCGAGACCAGGCCTTCCGATTTCGGAACGGGCATTTCGTCATGATTGGGCTCGAGGTGGAGGGGCGCCCCCTGGCCAGGGCCTACAGCGTGGTGAGCCCCAATTACGAGGAGCACCTGGAGTTCTTGTCGATCAAGGTGCCAGACGGTCCCCTCACGTCACGGCTGCAGCACATTCAAGTGGGAGACCCCATCCTCATTGGCGACAAGGCCACCGGCACGCTGGTCATCGACGACCTCAAGCCCGGGCGACACCTCTATTTGTTCTCCACGGGCACCGGGCTGGCTCCCTTCATGAGCATCATCCGAGACCCAGACACCTACGAACGGTTCGAGAAGGTGGTGCTCATTCATGGCGTGCGACTGGTGAGTGAACTGGCCTATGGCGAGTACATCACCAAGGAGCTGCCTCAGCATGAGTTCCTGGGCGAGATGGTGACCAACCAGCTCATCTATTACCCCACGGTGACCCGAGAGGCCTTTTCCCACACGGGACGCCTCACGACCGCCATGGCCTCGGGAAAACTCTTCGAGGACATTGGCCTGCCGCCGCTCGATCCCGCCCTCGACCGGGGCATGATTTGCGGCAGCCCGTCCATGCTCAAGGAGACTGCCGAGATGCTCGATGCCCAGGGCTTTGTGGTCTCTCCCGGCCTTGGCCAGCCAGGCGACTACGTGATTGAACGGGCCTTCGTCGAGCGTTAGAGGCGTGCCATAGCCGGGCGCTCAGCTGGTCCACGGCCAAGACCGGCACGAGGGGAAGTTTGCTTATTCAGTGTGGCGTGAGGAAGGCATGTTTTTTCATGCCCCCATGATGTCGGTTTGCAAAAGTCATGTGCTTTACTGCGGGGATGAATTCCGACATACCCATCTCTGTCTTGAGGACTCCGAGCGGAGCAGGCGGGTCTCGAGAAGTCCTCGAGGATCTCCTCATGCCCCAGGCGGTCGTCTCGCCTGCCTTTTTCTACGATGCCCTCGGCTCGCACCTGTTCAATGCCATCACGCTACTCGATGAGTACCGGGCCACGCGTGATGAGCGAGACATCTTCGCCCTTCATCAGGGCGACATCGCCTCGCGACTGCCCGCAGACTGCACCTTCATCGACCTGGGTGCCGGAGACTGCTGCAAGGCTGCAAGCCTGTTTGCGAGCATTCGGCCCCGAACCTATCTGGCGGTGGATGTCTCGGAGGCATACCTTCGCGATGCATTGAAGGTGGTCTCGCGGTGGCCAGATGCGCCCGTGCTCTCGGGCCTGGTGGTGGACTTCGCCAAGGGCCTGCCGGTGGGCTGCCTGGAGGCGCTCATTCCCAGCGACAGCCCGCGCGTGTTCTTCTACCCCGGCTCGAGCATTGGGAATTTTCACCCGCAGCAGGCTGCCGAATTTCTGCGGGGGCTTGCCCGAGACCACACGGCGGCTGCGCTGGTCATCGGCATCGATCTTGTGAAGTCCATTCCGGACATGGAGGCCGCCTATGACGATGCTCTCGGTGTGACCGCGGCCTTCAACCTCAACCTGCTTCGGGTGCTGAATCGATCTGTTCAAACCGATTTCAACCCGAGGGACTGGTCTCACAAGGCGCTCTTCAATGCCCAGGCCTCGCGCATTGAGATGCACCTGGTGGCCCGGCACGAGGTGACCGTGACATGGCCCGGTGGCCGCCGAGTCTTCCATGCAGGCGAGACGCTTCACACGGAGAATTCCTACAAGTACACCGAGCCGGCGTCTGCCGACCTGCTGCGCAAGGCGGGCTACCGCGTCGTGGCGGCTTACCGAAGTGCCTCGGCCGGGTTTGCCGAGTTCGTCGCCGTGCCGGATGCATCTGCCTGAACACTCCGAAAGCCCGCGAACACATCTCGCCGGTGCGGTCGGTAGAAGTTTCGATAGCGCAGGTCTTTCAGCGCGACGTGGGTGTGGGTGGATGCGCCCTTGAGCACCCAATGGTCTCCGAACCAGGGCGCCGAATACTCCACGTAAGGGTCAGCCTCAAAGCCCGTGAAGGGCAGGAATGGGCTGCTCGTCCATTCCCAGATATCACCCCAGGCCATGCCGGCCTGCGCGGCCGCTGCCCACTCGGCCTCTGTGGGCAGGCGTCGGCCCGCCCAATTGCACCAGGCCTGTGCCTCATGAAGGCAGACATGGACCATGGGCTGGTTCGGCTGCGCATCCTGCCACTGATCGCCCACGCGGCACTGCAGTCGCGTGCCGTTGTGGCGAAGGTGCAGCGGCCCCGTGATGTCTAGAGCCTCTCGCCACTGCCATCCGGCAGCTGACCAGAGCGATGGGCGATCGTAGCCGCCATCCTCCACGAAGGCCCAGAACAACGCCATGCTCACAGGCTGTTGATCGATCTGGAACGGCTGCAGGTCGGCCTCCAGGGCCGACCGCTCGTTGTCGAAGTGAAACTGATCGACTGCCGGCGCCACATGCAGCCGTTGGGCCGGGACGGTCATCCACTGCTGCGAGCCTTGTGAGGAGGGATTGCCCTCTGTGGTCTTGCGGACATCACGTGCAAGGCCAAGGGTCTGGGCCGTCATCTCGAAGGCCTCCAGGTGCATGCAGGCATGGGCCAGGCTGAGTCGATGAAAGTAGAGGTCCGTGTCATGCCGGGCATCTCGGGCCAGGTCTGACACGGCCTCAGAAAAGCAGGCCTCGAGATAAGACGCCACACCCACGTTGCCAAGTTGATCCAACTGCCAGCGCTCATCGTGGGGAATGGTGGCGGAGTTAAAGAGGCGGTCGGCCTGTGCGAGCTTGCTTGGTGAGGGCTGGGCTGCATCGAGCAGTCGCCCCATGCGGCGCTTGGGGTTTCGCGTCACCCAGTGCTCTGTGAACCAGGCCACGTGGCCAAACTCCCAGAGTGGCGGATTCACCTGCTCCAACAGGGGAAAGGGTTTGAGGAATCCATCGGTCGCCATCGAGAAGCGAGCCAGGTGAGCATGCAGCCCCTCAAGGCACTCGGCGTAAAGCAGCTCGAGTGCGCTGGCATCGCAGTGACGAACGGATGTCTTCACGCGTTCCAGTGTAGCCTTTTGAGATGGTTCTGATCGTGACGCCCTATGGGCCAGAGACGGGTTCGGGCAATTGGCGCACGGCAGACCGCCATCACCGATTGCTCATGCAGGCAGGTGTGGCGGCATCGATTGTTGTGGGCGAGCCCACTGAGGCCGACCTCTCCAGCGCCTCCTGTGGCCTGCTGCTTCATGCGCGCAGAAGCCATGCAGCGGGCATGCGCTTCGTGCGGGCTCGCAAGCCTTATGCCGTGGTGCTCACAGGAACAGACCTCTATGCAGACCTGCAAGGCCACACATCGATCGCTTGGCGTCAGCTGGCTGAGCAGACCATTCTTGCGTCCAAGGCCGTCGTGGGCCTTCAGGCCGATGCCTGCAATTGCCTTCGTGGCCTGCTGCCGCAGGCACCCCCATGTGTGGTGATCCCGCAGACCAGCAGCTTTAAGGTCGGCGCTCAGGCTGGGGTGCATGCCCGGCTGCGGGCCTCGTCGGCGCCACCGACCAGACTTCACGCATTGCTGGTGGGCCATGTGCGGTCCGAGAAGGACCCACTCACCGCCTATCGCGCCGCGACCATGCTGGCCCAGGCACAGCAGCCGTTGCCCGTTTGTCTCACGCACTTTGGCGGTGTGCTCGATGCAGGTCTGGATGCCCAGTTGGCCGAGTTTGTGTGCCAAGCGCGTGCACCCGTGCAGCGAGAGGGCCAGGTGTCTCACGAACGCGTGCGGCAGGCCATGCTGGAGGCCGACCTCCTCATCGCACCCTCGCGGATGGAGGGTGGGGCCCTGGTGCTGGCCGAGGCTGCCGCGGTGGGCCTGCCCATCGTCGCCAGTCGTATTCCTGGGCACGTGGGTATTCTGGGTGAGCAGCACCCAGGCTGGTTCGAGCCGGGCGATGCCGCGGACCTGGCCGCTCGATTGCAGCGTTGGCTTTCGAGCCCGTCTGATCGTCAGGCCCTGCAGATCGCCAGCGATGCAGCCTGCGACCGGCTCACCAACCACCAGGCGGAGGCCCAGGCGCTGCTGTCTCTGTTCGAGAGGCTGCAGGCCGTCGAGGGTTGATTTCCGCAGCCCATCAGGAGTTGTTACCCTGCCTACTCTTTTTGCTGATCGTGAGGCCTCCACGCCATGACTGAACCCCGACTGACATCCCTTTCGCACGGCGGCGGCTGTGGCTGCAAGATTGCCCCCGGCGTGCTCACCGAGATTCTCAAGGGCGGTGCAGGCCTGCCGATGCCCGCCGAGCTCCTGGTGGGGATCGACACGGCTGATGATGCAGCGGTCTATCAGCTCAATGATGAGCAGGCCCTGATTGCCACCACCGACTTCTTCATGCCCATCGTTGACGACCCATTCGACTTTGGACGCATTGCAGCCACCAATGCCATCAGTGATGTCTATGCCATGGGGGGGCGCCCGATCATGGCGCTGGCCCTTGTGGGCATGCCGGTGAGTGTCCTGAGCACCCAGACCATTGGCCGCATTTTGGATGGCGGTCGTTCGGCCTGTGCATCGGCAGGCATTCCCATCGCCGGTGGCCACACCATCGACTCAGTCGAGCCCATTTATGGGCTGGTGGTCATGGGCCTGGTTCACCCCAAGAAGGTTCGCCGAAATGCCGATGCCAAGCCGGGTGATGCACTGATTCTTGGAAAGCCACTGGGCGTTGGCATTCTGTCGGCTGCCCTGAAGAAGGCGGGCCGCTTCGATGGCGAGGCCTATGCCCAGATGATCGACAACACCACACGGCTCAACACACCGGGCCCACTGCTGGCAGAGATGCCGCAGGTTCACGCCCTCACGGATGTCACTGGCTTTGGCCTGGCGGGCCACCTCTTGGAGATGGCCAAAGGGTCTGGGTTGCAGGCCCGGGTGAGTCCGCAGCAGTTGCCAGTTTTGGCCGGGGTTCGGGACATGATTGCAGCAGGCCACATCACAGGCGCTTCAGGCCGAAATTGGTCGTCCTACGGCGAGGCGGTGCATGCGCCGGGCTTGTCTGACATCGACCGAAGCCTCATCACAGACCCCCAGACCAGCGGGGGCCTTTTGGTCTCTTGCGCACCCGAGGCGGTCGACGCGGTGCTGGCGGTCTTTCGTCAGGAGGGCTTTGCCGATGCCGCAGCCATTGGCCACATGGTTGCGGCAGATTCCAATGCAGGGCTGGTCTTGGAGGCCTAGCCGAAGGCGCGTTGGAGCAGTGCCTCGATGGTCGGGGTCGCAAGGCGCAGGCGCAGCTCGCGTCCCAGCCGAGCAGTCCAGACCCGTCTGGAGTCTTGCATGAAGCTGGCCATCATGGGGCTCACGGTTCCTCGTTGAATGGCCGCCGTCAGTTCCGCTGCAGAGATGCGAGGAACCCTGGGCAGGCCCGCAGCATCGGCCACGGCATCGAAGTAGTCGCCCATCCGAAGATGGCCTTGCATCACCGTGTTGGTGACCCGCCCTCGGCCGCCTCGCCAGAGGGCGACCCAACAGATGTGGGCCAGGTCATCTGCGTCGACATGGTTGGTGAAGACATCATCCTCTGGCCTCAAGGCCGGCTGCCCGGCTCGGATGCGATCCAGGGGAAGCCGGTCGGCCCCCGTGATGCCGGGCACCCGGAGCCGGTGCGCGCCGAGTGATCTCCAGAGTTGTTCCGCATGGAGTCGCCTCAGTGAGCGCGGCTGTTGTGTCTTGCAGGCGGTGGTTTCATCCACAAGGGCGCCTTGATGGTTGCCGTAGACGCCGGTCGTGCTGATGTAGACGCCCTTGAATCTCGTCTGATGGACGCCGCCGTGCCGGCGGCCTCGGGCAGTTCGGGCCTCGACCGACAGCCACAGGCTGCGAAGGTCTCGCGAGCCATGCTGGTCCGATGGCGGCACCAGGATGATCCAGTGGGTGAGCAAGGCTGCGAGGCGCCTGCAGTCTTTGCGGCTGTCGAGGTTCCAGCCGGTGCGCCGCCCGATAGGGATGATTCGGGGGCCATGCGGGCTTGCGCGCGCAGACAGAATTCGGCTGCCGACATCGCCATGTCCCACCAGACCGATGCGGGGGCGTCTGAATTTTGCTGGAAGGCTCATGCCCCACTATTCCCCGAGGTAGGCCGACCGCACCATGGGGTGATGAAGCAGTTCGTCTCCGCGGCCCTCGAGCACCTTCTCGCCCGACTCCAACACCACTGCGCGGCCTGCGATTTGAAGGGCGAGTCGCGCATTCTGCTCCACGAGCAGCAGGCTCATGCCTTCTTTAGACAGCTCTGCAATGAGCTCAAAAATCTTCTCCACCATCACTGGGGACAGCCCCATGGAGGGCTCATCCAGCAGCAGCAGGCGTGGTCGAGCCATCAACGCCCGGGCCATGGCGAGCATCTGTTGTTCGCCACCGGAGAGGGTGCCGGCCAGTTGTTGTTGGCGCTCGGCCAGTCGGGGAAAGCGGTCGTACTGGGCCTGGATGTCGGCTGCAATCTCATGTCGACTGGCCTGAGGCCTTGCATGTGCCCCCATGCGCAGGTTTTCTTCAATCGTCATGCGGCCAAAAATGCCCCGGCCCTCGGGCACCATCACAAGGCCGCGGCCGGGCAGCAGGTGTCCAGGCGTTTGGGTGATCTCGACCCCGTCGTGCCAAATCTGGCCAGCCGCCGCAGGCACCAGGCCGGTGATGGCGCGCAGGGTGGAGGACTTCCCCGCGCCATTGGCGCCAATGAGGGCCACGGTCTCGCCCGCTTGAATGCTGAGATCCAGCCCTTTGACGGCCGTGATGCCGCCGTACCGCACGACCAGGCCAGAGACTCGCAGGGCGGCTTCAGCCATGGGTGGCCCCGGTGCCCAGATAGGCCTCGACCACCGTGGGGTCGCGTTGCACGTCTGCTGGGGGTCCGGCTGCAATGACCTCGCCATGGTCGAGCACCGTGACCTCCGTGCACAGGCCCATGACCAGGCGGACATCGTGTTCAATGAGAAGGATGGTCCTGCCATCGGACTGAATTCGAACCAACAGGTCTCGAAGGCTGTTCTTCTCGGTGGCATTCATGCCTGCAGCGGGCTCATCCAGGGCCAACAACTTGGGCTCGGTGGCCAAGGCGCGCGCGATCTCTAGGCGACGCTGGTCGCCGTAGGAAAGGGTCTTGGCCGTCTGATGCTGCTGGGCCACGAGGCCGACATAGTCGAGCAGGGCCTCAGCCGCTGCGCGAATGGCCCTTTCGTTTTCTCGAAAGCCGGGCGTTCGGAGCATGGCGCCCCAGACGCCTGCGTGCAGGCCGGCACTTCGAATGTGGCGACCCACCATCACATTCTCGAGGGCACTGAGCTCGGCAAAGAGTCGAATGTTCTGAAAGGTTCGCGCAATGCCCGCGGCGGTGACGGCATGCACGGCCGAGGGCTCATAGGCCTGCCCATCGAGCACAAACTGTCCTGCATCGGCCTTGTAGAGCCCGGTGATCAAGTTAAAGAGCGTGGTCTTGCCCGCGCCGTTGGGGCCGATGAGCCCGTAGATCTGCCCCGGCGAGATGGTCAGCGAGACATCCGACACCGCCAGCAGGCCGCCGAATCGCTTGGTGGCGCCCACCACCTGGAGCATGGCCTGGTCAGCCATGGCCCTGTCGCCTCGGAATGAGGCCCAATGGACGGTAGAGCATGATCAGCACCATGGCCATGCCAAACAAAAGCATGCGAAGGGCCTCTGGTGCGACCCACTCCTCACCGAAGAGTTGCATCTGAATGGGCTTGGCCACATGCCGAAGCGTCTCTGGAATGGCATAGAGCAGCACAGCCCCCAGCACCACGCCTTTCACATTGCCCATGCCCCCCAGCACCACCATGGCCACAATCACGATGCTCTCCATGAGCACAAAGCTCTCGGGAGACACAAAGCCCTGGAAGGCCGAGAACATCGCGCCGGAGACTCCCCCGAATGAGGCGCCCATTGCAAAGGCCAGCAGCTTGATGTTGCGGGTGTGGATGCCCATGGCCTTGGCGGCAATTTCATCCTCCCGAATGGCCATCCAGGCGCGCCCGATCCGGGAGTCTTGAAGGCGAACACTCACCAGGATGACCAGCAGGGTGAGGGCGAGAAAGAGGTAGTAGTACAACTGCACCGACGGAATGGTGAGGCCCGCCAGTTCCAGCGGCCGGCCCAGCGAGAGGCCACCGATCGAGACGGGGTCGATGCCACTGATGCCCTGCGGCCCATTGGTGAGGTTGATGGGTGCATTGAGATTGTTGAGGAAGATACGGATGATCTCGCCAAAGCCGAGCGTGACAATCGCCAGGTAGTCGCCTCGCAGGCGCAGCACCGGAAATCCCAGCAGCACACCAAAGAGGGCCGCCAGGGCCGCGGCCAGTGGAATCACAATCCAGATGGAGAGGTGTAGGCCCGTGGGAAAGGCGGCCGCGATGGCTGGAAAGTGCTCGGCCAGGTGGGGCGACGAGAGCAGTGCATAGAGGTAGGCCCCGACTGCGTAGAAGGCCACGTAGCCGAGATCGAGCAGGCCGGCATAGCCCACCACAATGTTCAGGCCTAGGGCCAGCATGATGTAGAGCAGTGCAAAGGCCAGGATGCGGATCCAGGCGTTGCCGAAGGCGCCCGCTACAAACGGAAGCAGGAGCAGCGCAACCCCAATGAGCAGGGTGGCCGCAATGGCCTTTTGTCGGGGTGTCATGCCCGGTCTGCGACCCGCTCGCCGAGCAGGCCCGAGGGCCGAAAGACCAAGACCAGGATAAGCACTCCGAATGCAAAGACATCCTGGTAGTGGCTACCCAGAAAGCCCCCGGTGATGTCGCCGATGTAGCCCGCGCCCAGGCTCTCGATGATGCCCAGCAGCAGGCCGCCCACCACTGCGCCGGGCAGGTTGCCAATGCCGCCCAGCACCGCCGCCGTGAAGGCCTTCAGACCCGGCAGAAAGCCCATGGTGAAGTGGGTGATGTTGTAGTTCATGGCCACCAGCACTCCGGCCACCGCGGCCAGGGCCGCACCAATCATGAAGGTGATGCTGATCACCTGGTTGGCATCCACGCCCATCAGCATGGCGATCTTCGGGTTCTCCGAGACCGCCCGCATGGAGCGTCCAAGCCGGGTGCGCTGAACCAGCAGCATCAGAATGCCCATGAGGCTGGCAGCCACCACAAGAATGAGCAGCTGTTTGGGCGCAAGGAAGGCGCCGCCCACGGCAATGGGGGCGGTGGGCAGCAGGTCTGGGAAGACTCGGGGGTTCGGGCTCCAAATGATCATGGCGAGGGTCTGGAGCACGATGGACAGGCCGATGGCCGTGATCAGGGGCGCAAGCCGCGGGGCGTTGCGCAGGGGGCGGTAGGCGAGTTTCTCGATCAGGGCTGACAAGGCCATGCAGACCGGAATGGCTGCGGCCAGTCCCGCCAAGAGCAGCACCACCGCCGGTGTGCCGGGCACTGCATTCGAGAGGGCCATGACCACCGAGAGGGACACCATCGCCCCCACCATGAGCACCTCACCATGCGTGAAGTTGATCAGTTGCAGAATCCCGTAGACCATGGTGTAGCCCAGGGCAATCAGGGCATAGACGCTCCCGAGCACCAGGCCATTGAGAATCTGCTGAAGAAGGATGTCCATGGTCTAGAAAAGAAAAAGCCTCTGTCGAAGGACAGAGGCTTTTTTAACACAGCCCAGTAGGCTTACTTGATGGACATCACGTAAGTGGCCAGTGCTTTTGCGTCGGCGTCCGACACTTGGGGATGCGGAGGCATGGGAATCGGGCCCCAGACGCCAGAACCACCAGTCTTGATCTTCTTGGTCAGGTAGTCGACGGCATCAGACTTGCCTGCATATTTTTTTGCCACATCTTTGTAAGAGGGGCCGACTTTCTTCGTGGCATCGGCGTGGCAGGCGTAGCAGTTGTACTTCTTGCCGAGTGCACTGTCGGCATGAGCAGCACCAGCAGCGGCCATCATGGCAGCGGCGATCATCAATTTGCGCATTTCTTCATCTCCTAGGTAAAGGCCTGCAGATTGGTCAACCAGAGCCCTTTGCGGCCCTCCGTATTGTAGCCAAACTACTGTGTGCCTGCTCGGTGAGTCGCCACCCGCTGGGCCGGCTCAGAGGCCGCCCGTCGGGTCGGTCACAGCGCCCTTGCTGGCCGGGCCGGCGAGCGCCGCAAACTTGGCGAGCACCCCGCGTGTGTAGCGCGGCTGCGGCCTGACCCAGCCCGCCCGTCGTTTGGCCAGCTCGTCGTCCGAGACATGCAGCTCGATGCGAAGCGTTTTGGCATCGATCGTGATGCTGTCGCCCTCGTGGATCAGGCCGATCGGCCCGCCCACATAGGCCTCGGGCGAGACGTGGCCCACCACCATGCCCCAGGTGCCACCGGAGAAACGGCCATCGGTGATCAGCCCCACGGACTCCCCGAGCCCCTGGCCCACCAGGGCCGAGGTGGGGGCCAGCATTTCGCGCATGCCGGGCCCGCCCTTGGGGCCCTCATAACGGATCACCACGACATCGCCAGCCTGAATCTTGCGCGCCATGATGGCCGCCATGGCGTCGTCCTCAGAGTCGTAGACCCTGGCCGGGCCTGTGATGACCGGGTTCTTCAGGCCACTGATCTTGGCCACGCAGCCCTCGGGTGAGAGGTTGCCCTTGAGGATGGCGAGGTGCCCTTCCTTGTAAATGGGTGAGCCGATGGGGCGAATGACGGTCTGGCCGGCGGGTGGTGTGGCCGGAATGTCCTTGAGGGTCTCTGCAATGGTCTGGCCGGTGATGGTGAGGCAGTCGCCGTGCAGCAGTCCAGCCTCCAGGAGCATCTTCATGACCTGCGGAATGCCGCCCACCTGATGGAGTTCGGTGATGACAAACTGGCCAGAGGGCTTGAGGTCGCAGAAGACGGGGGTCTCCCGACGGATGCGCTCGAAGTCATCGATGGTCCAGGGCACCTCGGCTGCATGGGCAATGGCCAGGAAATGCAGCACCGCATTGGTGGACCCTCCGGTGGCCATGATCACGCGAACCGCATTCTCAATGGAGCGCCGCGTGATGATGTCTCGCGGCTTGATGCCCTTGCGGATGGCCTCGATCAGCACCCGGGCGGACGCGGCCGCGCTCTCGATCTTCTCGTGGTCCTCATTGGCCATGGTGGAGGAGTGGGGCAGGCTCATGCCCATGGCCTCGAAGGCCGAGCTCATGGTGTTGGCGGTGTACATGCCGCCGCAGGAGCCGGAGCCCGGGCAGGACTTCTGCTCAATGGCCTTGAAGTCCTCCTCGGAGAGGCGCCCGGCCGTGAATTCGCCGACGGCCTCAAAGGCCGAGACGATGGTGAGGTCTTTGCCCTTGTGGTGTCCGGGCTTGATCGTGCCCCCATAGACATAGATGGCGGGAACGTTGGTTCGCGCGATGGCCATCATGCCGCCCGGCATGTTCTTGTCGCAGCCACCGATGACCAGCACGCCGTCCATCCATTGCCCGTTGACGCAGGTCTCAATGCTGTCGGCAATCACCTCGCGGGACACGAGGGAGTACTTCATGCCCTCGGTGCCCATGCCGATGCCGTCGGAGATGGTGGGTGTGCCGAAGAGCTGTGGGTTGGCGCCCGCCTGCCGCAGGGCGGTCACGGCCGCATCAGCCAGTGGCTGCAGCCCACTGTTGCAGGGGGTGATGGTGGAGTGTCCGTTGGCCACCCCGACCATGGGCTTGGTGAAGTCTTCCTCCTTGTAGCCCATGGCGTAGTACATGGAGCGGTTGGGTGCGCGGGCCACACCGGCGGTGACATTTTTGGAGCGATCGTTGAGGGCCATGGTGTTGTGGAAAGGGGTTAAGAGAAGCCCCGATTGTCGCCGATTCGGTGGGCGGTGCACGGGCCTCTGGCACACTCAGTCCATGTCGGCTCCCCTCGTTCATCCTGGATTTGATCCAGTGGCCCTGGCCATCGGACCGCTGGCCATTCATTGGTACGGCCTGATGTACCTGCTGGCCTTCGCCAGCTTCTTCTGGCTGGGACGCCGCAGCCTCCAGCGGGAGGGCTTTGCCCGAATGGGCCTGCGAGACCTCGACGACCTGCTCTTTCTTGGGGTCATTGGTGTGCTGCTCGGTGGGCGCCTGGGCTATGTGCTGTTCTACAAGCCCGCCGATTACCTCGCCAACCCGTTGGAGATCTTCATGATCTGGCAGGGTGGCATGGCCTTTCACGGCGGGCTGCTGGGGGTTGTTCTCGCCATGGCCTGGTTCGCCCGAAGCCGTCAGGGCCTGGGGGTTCCCGAGGGCGCCCCACCCCGGCCCTGGTGGCAACGCGTTTTGCTGGTGGGGGATTTCGTAGCGCCCCTGGTGCCCCTGGGCCTGGCCTTTGGTCGCATGGGCAATTTCGTCAATGCCGAACTCTGGGGCCGGCTGGCCGACCCAGCGGTGGTGCCCTGGGCCATGGTCTTTCCCACCTCGGGCACCGACCTGCCGCGCCACCCCTCCCAGCTCTATCAGTTCGCCTTGGAGGGCCTCGTGCTCTTCATGGTGCTTCAGTGGATGGCCCGCCGACCGCAGCCCCTCGGTCGGCTCTCGGGCGTCTTCCTCATCGGATACGGGCTGGCCCGCTTCGTCGTGGAGTTCTTCAGAGAGCCCGATGTCTTTTTGGGCCTCTTGTGGCTGGACTGGAGCATGGGCCAATGGCTCAGCCTGCCCATGGTCCTGTTCGGCCTTGCCCTGGTCAGGCTGTCGTCAAGGCAGGTCTGAGCAGGGGAATTGGGCAGGGAATATACCGACTGACGAATATATCCGGCGCCAGTAATCTGTCCTTTTAATCTGACAATAAAGTGTCATGTTCGAAAGACTCCGCCGGGTGGCATCCGACAGCACCGACCAGCAGCGCCTCAAGCGGCTGCTCGATGACTGCCACCGACTGCTCGGTGAGGCAGGAGAGTCCATCAGCCAGAGCTTGGCTGAGCGGGCCTTGGCAGGCTATCAGGCCCTCACAGCCGAGCGCCAGTTGGCCTTTTTTCAGGCCTTGGCCTCTGACTTCAACCCCGATGGCCAGCAGGTGCGAGAGGCTGCGGCACGCTACGCCGATTCGGGCCGTGCGGCCGACCTGGTGGCCCTGGTGGCGATGGCCGAACCCCCGAGGCAGGAGCTCTTTCGCCGCCTCAACCGTGTGCCCCACGGCTGCGGCGTGCTGGTGGGCCTGCGTGCCAAATTGCTCACCCACCTCAAACGGTTTCCTGAGTTGCAGTCGGTCGACGCCGACCTCCATCACCTGTTGTCGTCCTGGTTCAATCCGGGCTTTCTGCGGCTCGAACAGCTGAGCTGGGACTCCCCCGCCGGCCTGCTTGAGCAGATCATCGCCCACGAGGCCGTGCACGAGATCGATGGCTGGACCGACCTTCGCTGCCGTCTTCAGCCGGATCGGCGTCTGTTTGCCTACTTTCATCCAGCGCTCCCCAAGGAGCCACTCATTTTTGTGGAGGTGGCCTTCTCTGCCGAGATGCCCAATGCGGTTGGCCCCCTGCTCGAGCGCAAGCGCCACATTCTTGACGACCCCAAGGCCTTCAAGGTGGCCACGTTCTACTCCATCTCGAACTGTCAGCCGGGTCTCAAGGGGGTGCACCTGGGCAATTTCCTGATCAAACGGGTGGCCGAGATGCTGCAGCGGGAGATTCCCTCGCTGAAGACGTTCTGCACCCTCTCGCCGGTGCCGTCGCTGGTGAATTGGCTGGTCGCCCAGGGCACCCTTCCTGAGGCCGACTGGTCTGCCAAGCAGTTGGTCAGGCTGGAGGAGCGTCGCGGACTGCTGCGGGAGGCTGTGGTGGAGGCGCAGGCCAGTACCGCGCGACTCCTGTCGCTTGCAGAAGACCCTCCATGGGCCCCGCATCTCGAGAGCCTGTGCTCGGCCTACCTGGCCACCACGGCCATGGTCGATGAGCGCGAGGCCGACCCCGTGGCGCGTTTTCACCTGAACAACGGGGCCCGGCTTGAACGGGTCAACCTCAAGGCCAACCTCTCCCCGAAGGGGTTGAAACAGTCGCTGGGCATCATGGTCAACTACCTGTACGACCTCGACGAGGTCGAGGCCAACCATGAGCGTTTCGTGCATGGGGAGGCCACGGCCTCCCGGCCGGTGCTCCAAAAGGCGGTGCGCTGAGATGAATGATCGACTGCCGCCCGCCCAAGGCCGTGTCTGGTGTTCCCGATCCGGCCATGCCGACTCGGTGGCCACGGTCTGGCTCTCCCACCCTGGGCGCCTCAATGCACTCACGGTGAGCATGTGGGCCGACATCGCCAATTGTTTCCGGCGCTTTGCGGCCGAGCCCGCCCTCCGGGTCGTGGTCATTCGGGGGGAGGGCAATGCCTTTGCGGCAGGTGCCGACATCTCAGAGTTCCCAGCGCAACGGGCCACACGCGAGCAGGTGGCTCATTACCACGATGAGGTCATTGGCTCCGCCCTTCGCGCCATTCTTAGTTGCCCGGTGCCGGTGGTGGCTGCCATCGATGGGCCCTGCATCGGCGGGGGCCTTGAGATCGCCACGGTCTGCGACCTGCGCATCGCCAGTGACCGCGCGAGCTTTGGGGTGCCCATTGGTCGCCTGGGATTTCCCTTGGCACCCCATGAGGCAGCCTGTGTGGTGAGTGTGGTGGGCCGAGCGAATGCCCTGGAGTTGTTGTTGGAAGGCCGGGTCTGGTCTGCTCAAGAGGCCTATCAAAAAGGGCTCGTCAATCGCACCTGCCCAAACGAAGACTGGGAGCCCGAGGTGCAGGCCACCGTGGCACGCATCTCTGCGGGTGGCCCGCATGCGGCCCGGCGCAACAAATGGCTGGTGCATCTGCTCACGGCCCTTGATGATCGCAGCATGCTGTCGCCGGGGCAGCGGGAGGCTTGTTGGGATTTTGTCGAGACGCGGGATTATGCTCGTGGTCTCGACGCCTTTTTCAACAAGACCAAGCCCAACTTCAGTCATGACTAACCTGGATTCATCCCTCCGCACACTCGACCAACTCGACAACCTCTACGCCTTCCTCCTGCACCGTCCGCTGTCCGATTCAAAGCACATGCGGTCGGTGGCCATCCGTTGCCCTGGGGGGCTGCAGTACACCTTCGACGACCTGCATCGGGCCAGTGGCCGCATCGCCAATTGGCTGCTGTCCCTCAAACTACCCGCCGGTGCGCGGGTGGCTGCCCAGGTGGAAAAATCGCCCGAGGCCGTCATGCTCTACCTGGCCACCATTCGGGCGGGCCTCGTCTTCCTGCCACTCAACACGGCCTATCGGGCCGGAGAAATTGGCTATTTTCTGGAGGATGCAAAGCCGGCCGTGGTGGTCTGTTCACCCGAGCACCTGGGCTGGATCGCCCCACTGGCCCTGGGGTCGGGCTGTCGGGCGGTCGAGACCCTCGGTGAGTTGCGCGATGGGTCGTTGCTTGCCAAGGCCGCACCGTTTCCCGATGCGGCGCCGATTGTGGCCACTGGCCCCGACGAACTCGCTGCCATCCTGTACACCTCTGGCACCACCGGCCGCAGCAAGGGCGCCATGCTGAGCCACCGGAATCTTGCCTCCAACGCACTGGTGCTCCACCATGCCTGGCACTGGCAGTCGGGCGACGTGCTGCTGCATGCCCTGCCCATCTTCCATGTACATGGCCTGTTTGTCGCCTTGCATGGCGCCCTGTACAACAGCAGTGAAATGGTCTGGCTGCCGCGGTTCGACCTCGATGCCGTGATCGCGGCACTTCCTACTGTGACCGTGATGATGGGCGTACCGACCTTCTATGTTCGGCTGCTCAGCGACTCGCGGTTCCAGGCGAGCCTCGTGCAGCGCATGCGTCTGTTTGTGTCGGGCTCGGCCCCGATGCTCACGGAGACCCACGAAGCCTTCACCGCCCGCACGGGCCACCGCATCCTCGAGCGTTACGGCATGTCAGAGACCGTGATGCTCACCACCAACCCCTATGACGGCGAGCGCCGGCCCGGCACGGTGGGGCACCCTCTGCCTGGTGTGAGTCTGCGGCTTGTGAGTGCAGAGACACAGGCGGTCATTCCCCTGCCGCCTCTGGGCGAGGCCTCGGCCATTGGTGGGGTGGAGGTGCGCGGGCCCAATGTCTTTCGAGGCTACTGGAACATGCCCGAGAAGACCAAAGAGGAATTCACGCCCGATGGCTGGTTCAAGACCGGCGATGTGGGCCGATGGGATGAGCAGGGCTACCTGGCGCTGGTGGGTCGAAGCAAAGACCTCATCATCACGGGCGGCTACAACGTCTATCCCAAGGAGATCGAGAAGCTGCTCGACGACTGGCCCGGGGTAGAGGAGTCTGCCGTGTTCGGTGTGCCGCACGCCGACTTCGGCGAGGCGGTCACGGCCGTGGTGGTGGCCAAGCCGGGTGCTCAGGTGGAGACGGCCGCCTTATTGGCGTCGTTGAAGGGGGCCATTGCGAACTACAAGGTGCCCAAACAAATTCACCTGCTGGAGGCTTTGCCCAGAAATGTCATGGGAAAGGTTCAGAAGAACCTTCTGCGAGACCAGTTCAGTCGACCTTGAAGCCTGTGGTCTAGTCAGCGGCTCCGATGGCCAGGGCCCTGTCGCGGCTGACCTGGCGGTCCGCCCGACCCGCATCCGTCTCGCCCCTCACCGGCCAGCCTTGGGTTTCCTCGGCCACGAGACGGAAAAGCAGGTCGATGGCGGGGGGGCTCTCGTTTAGGCAGGGGATGTAACGGTATTCCGTGCCGCCAGCATCCAGGAACTCCTCCTTGCCTTCCATCGCAATCTCTTCCAAGGTCTCAAGACAGTCTGAGATGAAGCCAGGGCAGGCCACATCGAGCCGCTGGATGCCTTCTTGCGGCAGGTGCTCCAGCACCTCCGAGGTATAGGGCTTGAGCCACTCTGCTCGGCCAAAGCGAGACTGAAATGAGAGCCTCCATTCGTGGCTGGCCAGGCCCAGGGCCTGGGCCACCAGTCGGCCTGTCTTGTGGCATTCGCAGTGGTACGGATCGCCCTTGAGCAGGCTGCGCTTGGGCACACCATGAAAACTAAACAGGAGGAGGTCGCCGCGGCCGTGGGCATCCCAGTGGGCGCGAATGCGATTGGCCACGGCCTGGATGTAGCCGGGGTGGTCGTGGTAGTGCCGGATGGTCCGCAGGGCCGGCGGGCTTCGCATGGCCGCGAGGTTCTCGTAGACCTTGTCGAACACCGTGGCGGTGGTGCTGGCGGAGTATTGCGGATACAGCGGCAGCACCAGCAGCCGGTTCACCTTACGGGCCTGAAGGGCCTTCATGGCATTGCCAATGGATGGCTTGCCATAGCGCATGGCAAGCTCCACCTCCACATCGTAGCCCTCGGCCTTGAGCCGGTGGCGCAGTCCCTCCGCCTGACGCTCGGAGTACACCCGCAGCGGAGACCCCTCGTCGAGCCAGACCGAGGCGTACTTGGCCGCCGACTTCTTCGGTCGTGTGTTGAGGATGATGAGATTGAGGATGGGCCACCAGACCAGCTTTGGAATCTCCACCACCCGAGGGTCGGAGAGAAACTCCTTGAGGTAGCGGCGAAGGGCTGGTCCATCGGCCGCATCCGGTGTGCCGAGATTGACCAGCAGCACGCCCACGCGGAGTCGCGAGCCATGTTGAAAGGCTGGTTCGTCTTGAACCAGGCTGGCAGGAAGGGGAAGGGTCATTCGTTTGCTTTGCTTGAGCCCGTGGCCTGGTCCTCGGCCCCGCTTAATTGGGCGAGGGCTGTGGAGACCAGCCGAGCAGTGATGTCGACGATTGGAATCATCCGATCGTACGCCATCCGCGTTGGACCGATCACACCGAGTGTTCCAACGATCTGACCATTGACCTCGTAAGGTGCAGTCACCACCGAGAGGTCTTCAATGGGCACCAGGTCGGAGTCGCCGCCAATGAAGATTTGAACGCCGTTGGCCGTCACCGCAGATTCCAGCAGCTTGGCCAGGTTGGTCTTCTTCTCAAACACGTCGAAGAGCTGCTTGAGGCGGCTGACATCCAGTGAGAGTTCCGAGACATCCAGTAGGCGTCGTTCACCGGAGATGACAATGGCGCTGGTGGGGTCTCCGACCGCTGCGTTGCCCTCATCCACAGCCTTCAACATCAGCCGGGCCACATCTGCGCGCAGGTCCATGAGTTCGGACCGAAGCCGTCGCCGAACCTCTTCAAAGCTGAGGCCCGCGTACTGGCTGGTGAGGTGGTTGCCCGCCTCGATCAGGGCCTGTGAGCTGTAGTCGGCATCGACCTGCAAGACCTTGTTGTGTACTTCGCCATCGGGCGTGACCACAATCAGGAGCAGGCGGCGCTCACCCAGGCGAAGGAACTCCACGTGTCGGAACAGGACGGCGCGCCGTGGCGCACTCACCACGCCCGCGAAATGAGAGAGGTTGGACAGCAGGCTCGCGGCATGTGCCATGACCCGGCTCGGCGCATCGGCTGGAATGCTGCCTTGGAGCATGGCGGTCTGCTCGGGCATGAGCGGCTGCACTGTGATGAGAGAGTCGACGAAGAGCCTGTAGCCCTTTGGTGTGGGGATCCGACCTGCTGAGGTGTGGGGGCTGGCCACCAGGCCCATCTCCTCGAGGTCTGACATGACATTGCGAATGGTGGCCGGAGACAGGTCGAGTCCCGAGGACTTCGAGAGGGCCCGGGAGCCCACCGGCTGCCCCTCGGCGATGTATCGCTCGATCAGGGTCTTGAGCAGTTGTCGAGAGCGGTTGTCCATGCCTGAATTGTAGGGTCGCTGTGGTCTAATGCCTCGCATGGCCTCGGTCTACTCTCGAATTGGCGTGTTTGGGCGGCCCCAGACCTCGGGTCTGGCCGAGTCGCTCGCAATCGTGGTCAAGGCGATCTCCGATGCCGCGCCTTCTGCCGAACTCTTCGTAGAGTCCGAGACGGCCCAGGCCAACGGACTGACGACCCAGGGGCGCATTTCACATGCAGACATACAAACCCTGGCCCCCCAGATCGACCTGGCCATTGTGCTGGGCGGAGACGGCACGCTGCTGGGGGTGGCCCGACAGCTCGCGGCCTTTGGCGTGCCCATCATCGGCATCAACCAGGGTCGGCTGGGCTTCATGACCGACCTCGACATTGCCCAGGCGCCAGAGGCCCTTCCTGGCATGCTCGCAGGAGACGGTGAGGTGGAATCTCGTGGGGTGCTGGATGTTGCCGTCACGCGCAAGGCATCCGGAGAGGCTTGGCAGACGGCCTTCGAGGCCCTGGCCCTCAACGATGCAGTGATCAGTCGCGGGGCCGTGAGCCGCATGGTGGAGCTCGATGTCTTTGTCGATGGCCACTACATGCAGAGCCTTCGGGCCGATGGCCTCATTGCGGCCACGCCCACGGGCTCTACAGCCTATGCATTGTCAGCCTGGGGATCCATTCTGCACCCAAGCCTCGACGGGCTCATTCTTGTGCCCGTCGCCGCCCAGGCCTTGTCGAACCGGCCGATCGTGCTGCCCATGGCCTCGACCGTCACGGTCATGGTGAACAATGGCGCAGGCACCGAACTGCACTGTGACATGCAGGCCCTCACGGCCCTGCGCGATGGCGACCGAATCGTCATTCGCAAATCCCAGCATGCGGTGCGTCTGCTTCATCCAAAGGGTTACGACTACTTCTCGATGCTGCGGCGTAAGCTTCATTGGAGTTCCAATCCGATTCACCTTGGCCGGCCCGATCCACTCTTTCCGTCGGAACTCGGCTGACCACTCCCAGAGAACACCCTCGATGCTCCGAACCCTGTCGATACGCGATTTCGTCACCGTCTCGGCCCTGGAACTCGACCTCACCGATGGCTTCACGGTCCTGACAGGCGAGACCGGTGCAGGCAAGTCCATCCTCATCGATGCCATGGGCCTTCTGCTTGGAGACCGCGCAGATGTCATCCAGATTCGAGCCGGTGCAGCACGCGCGGACATCACCGGTGAGTTTCAGGTGGCGGGCGCCTTGGCGGCCTCGGTGGCCGAGATTCTCGATGAGGCTGGTCTTGAGACGGTCGATGGCAGCATCCTGGTGCGCCGAAGCATCGAGACGGGGGGACGCTCCCGGGCCTGGATCAACGGCCAGGTGGCCACCCTCTCCCAGCTCAAGCGGCTCGGCGAGCATCTGGTGAATGTCCACGGGCAGCATGCCCATCAGGGCCTCACCCGAGCAGGTGAGCAGTTGCAACTGCTCGATCGCCATGCGGGCCTGCAGGAGCAGGCACAGTCGGTGCGCCTGGCCCATGCCGTCCTCGCCAAGGCCCAGTCCGCCCTCGATGCGGCCAGCCAGCAGTCGGCAGCCCTGGCCGGTGTTCGCGAGCAACTGCAATGGCGCGTGGACGAGATCGGCTCGCTCGGTCTGTCCGACGGCGAGTGGGAGGCCTTGTCCGATGAGCAGCGTCGCCTGGCCCATGGCGCTGAAATCCTTCAAACCGTCCAGGCTGCGCTGGCGGCGCTGGAAGAGGGCGATGAGCCCCTTGCAGACTCGGCCGAGCGCCTGGCTGCCCGCATTCGTCATGTCTGTGAGAAGGACGATCGGCTGGTTCCTGCGGCAGACACCCTCGACACCGCAGGCATCGCATTGCGTGAGGCGGCCACTGCCTTGGCCCGTTACCTCGATCGCGCAGACCTAGACCCAGAACGCCTTGCCCAGGTGGAGGCGCGGCTGTCGGCCATTTTTGAAATGGCCCGAAAGATGAAGTGTCGGCCCGAGGCCCTGCTCGAGGTCTGGCAGCAGGCCTCCGACGAACTGGCTGCGGCCCAGGCCGCAGCCGACATCCCTGCCCTGGAGCGCCAGGCGGCGCAGGCCCGGGCAGACTACCTCAAGCTTGCGAATGCGCTGTCTCAGGCGCGTCGAAAGGCTGCAGCCAAGTTTTCGGCCTCGGTGAGCAGCTGGCTTGCTGAACTGGCCATGTCAGGCACGACCTTCGAGGCCGCGCTCGAGCCACGCGATGAGCCCACCCCGCATGGCCTCGAGGATGTGGTCTTTCTCTTTCGGCATCAGTCGTCGGGGCCTGCCTTCCCGCTCTCAAAGATCGCCTCCGGCGGAGAATTGTCTCGGGTGGGTCTGGCCATTGCGGCGGTGGCTGCAAGTGCCACCGAGATTCCCACCCTCCTGTTCGATGAGGTGGATGCAGGCATTGGCGGCAACACTGGCCATGTGATTGGTCGGCTCCTGCGCGAATTGGGCGGCGCCCATCAGGTGCTGGCCGTCACGCACCTTCCCCAGGTGGCCGCCCGGGGCCATCACCACCTGGTGGTGAAGAAGTCGGTCGTCGATGGGGTGCCCACCAGCGAGATTCAACGCCTTGCGCAGGAGGATCGGGCGGCGGAGGTGGCCCGCATGCTCGGAGACGAAGGCGTGCAGGCCAGCTCCCTCGAGATGGCCGAGGACCTCTTAAAGCTCTGAGGCTTGGCCCTTGGCCGAGAGGCCGAGCACATCCTGCATGTCGTACTGGCCAGC